>JAEWAA010000259.1 GCA_023391955.1 Bacillota bacterium
CAGGGACTGCCGAAAATCCCGTCGTGAAAATTGTAGTTTTTGAAGGCGATCACCAGCCCCGCCATGGGGGTGTACTTGAAAATCAGGTAAAATGCCACAACAGGCACAAACATCGTCCACAACGGAACGTTAAGCGCAAACCGCTGGGTTCTCCAAAATGGAACCTTTCTGGCGGGAGCCGTTGCGGCGCTGACAGCCTGATTTCCGGTTGCGTCTAATGAGTTTGGCTTCATGCCGGACCTCCTCGGGTGGATTGAATTGCTGCATGCCCCAACCTTACCCGCCTGGCCCTCCAGCCGCAATATTCAATAATCCGGTTAATCCGCTGGGAGCCCGCCGGGCCATATCCCGATTCCGGTTAAGCGGATTCCCGTTATAACGGCTGGTCTGCCGCTTCTGCCCGAAGACAGCAAAAAGCCGCCAGTTCTGCGCCCTGACGGCAGTTTGGGGATACACAATTTTCTTGTTAATCGGTGACGAGTCTGCTCGGCGCTTGGTTTTGGGCTGGGTATGCCAGGCTAACGAATCTGTGCCACGCTATTTTTCCAAAACAAGCCTAATAAAAAATCTAACGAATCTCTGCCACTCTATTCCCCCTTTTTTGGCACCCATTCGGCGTCAATCAGGACAAATAGAGTGGCTAGGATTCGTTAGATTTCAAACATGCCCATATCCAGCGAAATAGCGCTTCACAGATTCGTTAGAATCGACACTACCGCCCTTCCGCTGCCCGCGCTTCCCGTTCCTTCCGGTAATCTCCCGGGGTGACACCCTCTACCTTTTTGAACACGCGGATAAAGGACATGGGGTACAAATACCCCACGTATTCGGAGATGCTCTGCACGGAGTCCGGGGTTTTCTCCAGCAACTCCTTGGCCAGCTCCAGCCGCAGCCGTGTGAGATAATCCACAAACTTCTCCCCGAACTCCTCCTTGAAAATCCGGCTCAGCGTCTTCTGGTTCATGCCGAACTGCTCGCCGATCTGGGCCAGGGACAAGTTGGGATCGCGAAAATGCTCCGCAATATACTGCCGGACCAAAGCCGCCTGGGAATACTGCTCCCGGTTGGTGCGCAGGTCCTGCAGCTTTTCGGCCGTAGCGGCCAAGGAGGTCACAAGCGCCAGCCGCGCCTCCTCCATCCACTCCACCTGCTCCGTAACCGCCTGCAGCTCCGCCAACCCCTCCTCCCGCCAAACACGCTGGAGCTCTTGAGGAGCATCCTGCATCTCCCGAATTAACTGCGCCTTGAACAGATGGATAAAACGGGCAATATCTTCCTTGCCGTATTCCCCTCCCGCCATGGACAAAAAAGCATTGTTGAGCCGCTCCTGCCAATCCGGATTGCCCAACCGGTACCGCTGGGCCGCTTCCTTCAGTTCTTGAAGGACAGCGTCTATTTTCACGCCTCCATCAGGCCCCGGCTCCATAAACCGGTAGACCCGGTTGGGACCGGTGGCGATTTTGCGGTCAACGGCCAATTCCGCCTGGTCATAGGAGGCCGACAACAGCGGTACCTCCCGGATTTCCCGGCCTAAACCCACGGTAACAGTGAACTTCAGATACTGTTCCACCCACTGCCGCGCTTTGTCCGACATGGATGCCAGTTTATCCGCAAACACCTCGACCTGTTCCTTTTCCTCAGCGGTACGGCTCCTCCAATACAAGAGTCCAAGCCGGTTGGGACCAATCCATTCCGCCCATAAGGACTCGCCCGATTCCACGGCAATTTCTTGTATAACACTGCGGATGGCGAATTTAAACAGGGATTGATCGCGGATGCTGTATTCCGAAGCAAAAGCTTCATAATAATCCATTTCCACAATGCCCACAATGGCCTTGTCTACGGAGAAGGAAACCCCCAGCTTCTGCGTTTCCTCATGGAATTCCTCTCCGGACAGCACCTGGTTGCCCTCCAGCAGCTCCTTGAAGAAGTGGGTTCTGCGGTACACCAGCCCCTCCGCCTGCTGCTGCTCGAAGCTGTTGGCTTCGGCAATCAGACTTTCCAGCGCATGGTCAATAAAGGAGAAATCGTCATCCCCTTCCTCCCGCCGCAAAAGACTGTTCTTCCGCTGGCCGAAGGTCTGCACCCGCTCCAGCAGCTGCTCTAGCGGCCGGTAATGCCGGTGGCTGATATACGTCATGGCGACAATCCCGGCAATAACGGCAACCAGGCCGATACCGAACCAGATATAAGTAAAGGAGGATAGCAGAGTAAGCCAATTGCCTTTTTGCAGATCCATATTGACCTGAAAGCCGGACAAAGCGGACAGAGCATACGCACCGTCCTTATCACTGGGGCAAACTGCCCCGGGATTGGCGAAGCTGTGGCCCGCCTGATCGGCCAAACAGACCTTGGCGCCTCCTTCAATTTGCATGTCCTGCACCAGCGCCTGCAGGGAGCTGGAACGGATGTTAATGACGATAAGCCCCTGCTCACCGGAAAAATACGGCACCCGTTTCACCAATGAAATCACGGAGCGGTTCTGCTCATCGCCGGGAAACAGGGTCAGATTGCGGATTTCACTCCACATATTCGGCCGCGGCATATCCATCACCTGGCGGATAAAGGCGTCGTCCCCGAACTCCCCCAGCTGGGAGGAGAAGGATTGCATCAATATTTTGCCGTCGGATTGGCGGTATAAATAAACGGAATCCACCATGGGAAGCGGTGCCATAAAATCCAGCAGCGCATTGGTTGTCCGGTAATAATCATAGGTTCCCATGGCGCCGGATTCATCGAAGTAGCTGACCACCTCGCCGTTCAGGAGGAGTCCTTTGCTGGCCATGGTGTCCACGTTCTGGAGGGTGGCATCCACAATCTGCATCACCTGTCCGGCAAACACGCGGTTGGCCTGAACGGTCTGGCGTTTGGTGGTTTCCCCCAGCGTGAGGAAGAAGGTAAGGATCAGGCAGAAAACGACTGTCAGGAAGATAGGTAAATAAGAGAGGATCAGACGATACAGCCATTTTTTCTGCATGCGGGCATTCGCTCCTGTAGATAGTCATCCATGCTGTATGGACCATGTTGTGCGGATTTGCATACCGGTCCCATCCATCTTACCGTATCTTTGGCCCAAAAGACATATTCACAATTCTCGTTAATCCCCCAACAAGATTCAATTCCGGTGAATGATGTTAAGAATATAGAGAACACTAGAACCAAATTCTAGAACCAAAATTCCAAAATGAGGTGATCCCATGCTGCACCATAATGAAGCCAACCGGGAAGGATTGGAAACCATCCGCGAGCTGATTAAGGGCATTGACACGGCCATGTTGACCACCGTAACCGACGAAGGTCTCGTTTCCCGGCCGATGAAAACCCAGGATGTGGAGTTTAACGGGGACATTTGGTTTTTGACCAAAAAGGATACAAGCAAATACCATGAGCTGCTTCATAATGCCAAGGTGAATGTGGCTTATGCAGATAAATCCTATGTCTCCATCAGCGGGACGGCGGAAATTGTGCAAAGCCGGGAGAAGGTCAAGGAATTCTGGAACGCCATGTATGAAAAAATGCTGGAGACCACCTGGGAGGATCCCAATATCGTCCTCATTAAGGTAAAGGCCGAAACCGCCGAATATTGGGAGTCCGGCAGCCTGCTCAAACAAGCCAAATTCCTATTTGAGAAGCTGACCGGTAAGGAAACCGATACGAAGATGAACGATACAGTTCGGTTGTAGGTCATTAAGCGGACATTCCGTTTATAAAACAAACAGGGGCTTCCGGCACTCTACCGGGGGCTCCTGTTTTTTATGAAATAATGTACCCGGTTTTGCCCCATCTATTGACTCGACCGTTGCGTCGTACTTTACAATGGTCCTATCCGATCAATATGGAGGCAAACCGATGAGTGAGCTTATTAAAATCCGGGATATGTCATTGAAATATGATATTTCTGCACGCGCCTTAAAATACTACGAGGATATGGGCCTGATAGCCAGCACCCGAAGTGATGAGTACGCCTACAGAATGTATGATGAAGCAGCCGTCAAAAGGCTGGAGCAAATCCTGATTTTGCGTAAACTGAACATCAGCATTAAAGATATTCAGCGTATTTTTGACGCGCCGGATTTTGCGGTGGTATTGGACGTGCTCCGAAACAAAGTCAGCGGCATTGACGAAGAGGTTTCCCTGCTTCATGAGTTGAAGCTGATCGTGCTGGACTTTATCGAGCAAATCAAAAAAGCTGATTTCGCCAAGGATGCGGACGTGAAGCTGCTTTACGCAAAAGCGCAGGAGATTGAAGGCCAGCTTGTAACCGTTGATTATAACGGTAATCCGTCCAATGTGAACCGTTTGCTGGAAATCACCGAGCAGCTTGACAAGAAGGTCCCGGATGTCATGATTATAAGGATTCCGAAATTCGTGGCGCTGACATCGCCGTATCAGAGCTTTGGCGGATTGTTCAAGGAAGACAGTCTTTTGTTCTGGATGAGCAAGCACAGAAGCTTGGAAAAGAACGTTATCTTTGATTCCGCCGACTTTTTATGCAGAAGAAACGACGGAACATTCAGATGGTTATACAGCGTTCATGAGCAAGTTAAGGAAATGGATTCTCTGCCTTATGAAGTGATCGAATTCCAAGGCGGCTTATACGCATCCGCCGTGTGTATTGACGGGGATGACGACAGCCTGATGAAGGTGGAACAGAAAATCATAAAATGGCTGGAAAGAACAAATTTTGTCCTCGATAAAGAACGCGACATCATGGGGAACATGACCTACAATGACGATGAAATCAAAAAAGGCCTCGGTTATGAGCAGCTCCAACGGTATGTGCCCATAAAAGTAAAGGAAATTTGATAGCCACCAAAAAGCCTGCCGGATCCTGTTTCAGGTCCGCCAGGCTTTTCGTATTCAGGCAATTCGCCTTAATCCTCCACCACAAACAGCAGATCCATTCCTTCCGCATCGATCCGCAGGCTCCGGTCCTCCAGGAACCAGACATCACTTTGTTTGATATATATGAAAAAACCACCGGCGGACATCTGAGTAACCGGATCATTCGGCTCAGGCTTCTCCCGCAGGATCCCCCATACATAGGGCTCGCTCCCGCCTCCGGCATACCTCACATATACCCGGATATAATCCCCTTCCGCAAAATCCCATTCCTGCTTCAGGCAGGAGACAGCCGATTCCGTAATTTGCAGATTCATAATTGCACCTCCAAAGTTGTGCATTCAAAGAGAAAAAGGCCCCCTGCCTGAAGCGATGAGCTTTAGAACATTATTGCCAAATATCTAATCGAATATACAGTTATAAACATCCATAATCACTTTTATTCCAACATTATAGCGTTCTCTTCAACACTTAAAGTTCTGTCTCTTCTACCAATTAGTAACCTCATCATTTCTCTTCTAACTTCATTCAATTCATTGGAAGGTAATCCATAATCATGGGGGTCACTGTTATTTGAATAAAATAACTCACTAAAAAATTCAGAATTTTCCGGCAATTTTAATTCAACAGGAAGAGTTATAGTGGAGTCTTTCTTATAAATCTCGTAAATAGCGCTGATTAAATATGATCCTTCCTCACCTTTTATCGGCAAGTAATTTATTTTCATTTCAATTATTCTATATTCTGGGTATGGGTCATCTTTTTTCAGAGGTAATATTTGATCTTGATATAATTTATCTATTTTTTGGTAATCCGTGTGTTTATCTATATCCTTTTTTAATAACTCCCTACTTTTTTCAGAAGTATGCCATGTCATCTTAGCATAAAAGTCAAATAATGCTTCACTGTCTTTTTGCTTAAAGAGCATAGGATAATACTCCGTTAGAATTTGCGTTGCTGAGGCTAATAAAACATTAGGTTCCTGAGGAATCATTTTTTTTACTATGTTTAATTGTTTCTTTGCCAGTTGAAGCTGTGTTTCATAATCTGTTGTCATTAGTTGAGCTTGGTTATCTTCACAACCAGAAAGCAGCATACACCCAAGAAACATAATTGTAATAGCTATGCGAGTTACTTTCATTTTTTTTCTCCCTTCTTAACAAATAAAGAGCCGCACCAGAAAACAAGTAACTGTTTTCTGGTGCAGTCTAGCTATCTTATTTATAATACGCTTTTTTCAGTTCAATTTCCTTCTGATCAGTAATACCAAAATGCTTTTTAAGAACACTCACTGTAAGTTCTTTCTCAGAAACAGAACTTTTCCATTTTTCGAAGTTTTCTCTACCAACAAACTCTATCAAGGCATTATCAAAGAAATACTCTGGATTATCTAAGCTGTTAATTTCATGATTTGAGGAACTTTCATCAGCCATTAGAGAGCTCAAATATGTAAAATTGATACGAGGAGATGGATAAAAGATTGTAGGATTAATCATGTCGGTTGATGTGAGTCCCGAGTATTTCCCCGCATCATTTACATCAAAATGCAGATGAGCATCAACACCACCAGAGTTTCCTGAAACACCTATTTCCTGATTTTTTGTAACCGATCCACTAGTAACACTTTGACTGCTTAAATGCAAATATCTAACAATGAGTTTTTTTCCTGTGTCAGGATCTGTGTCGTTTGTTTGAAGGGCAATATACTTACCTCCATTACTTCCCCAATCGCCAGATGACAAAATCGTTCCATTTTGGACAGCATAAATTTTTACAAAATTGGCTCTCAAATCAATTCCTTTATGAAACTCACCGGGACGAGGACCAAAGCCGGAGGTTATAGTTTGATCTCTGCCGGTAAGAGGGAAACCCCACCAAAATTCCGCATAAGGATTTTCAGGATCATAAAAAGGAGTAATAACTGATTTGTCTGATGTAGAATTACTTCCATGTGCATTTGTTATTTGTAATCCTCCTGTAAATACAACTGCAGCTGAAAGAATGGATAGCATAAAAACCTTCATTTTTTTCATTTTTTTCTTCCTCCTCTTCATTCTGAAGATTTTGATCTTTTTAAAAATATAATCACTATTGCAAAATCACACTTTTCATCCTCCTCCTCAAAGGATATTCCATTTACATACACTAATATATCATAATTTGGAATTTTGTAAATACAATTTTAATAATATTTAACATTTTTATTTTATATATGGTATATGTTTTGCTCGTTTATCTATTCAACTTACTTACCAAATTTGAGTGAAATCATATAAGATTCCATAAGGATTAACACCACCCCCGATCAATGCTATAATAACATGTAAACGCTTCACTGTAAGCAAGCGCCGGTTCAGAAGGGTGGTCCCATGAAGAAAAAATCCACGATAAAAGGCCGCATCATGTTGATCATGACCGTCTTCGCCCTGCTGACCGCCACGGTGCTGTCCGTGTTCAGCTACGAGCTGATCTCATTTTTCCAACGCAAAACCACGATCCAGGCCACCAAATTCAATCTCCAGCTGATTACCAACATCATTGAGCAGGACCTGTATAATTTATCGGCTCTCGCCATGTTATGCAGCACCAATTCACCTACCAATGCCAAACTGGCCGAATATTTCAGTTCGGAGGAGCCCAGCCCCAGGCTGGCGGTAGACGTATTTAACGCCATGCAGGATGATTACCGCGGCAGCCGCTCCAACAACTATGCCCGGCGGCTGATCGCTACCAACAATAATACCCTTTTTGTACAAGTGGACAGTGCCGGCAGTTCTATTCCCTTAAATGTACATAACCTGGACAAACTCCCGAAGCCGGGGGAGATGGGTGCCGAACAGTGGAATCTGGTGATGCAGGATCCTTTTTCCACGGCTACAGTCCTTCCTTTTGCCATGCCCATCTACGGAAACGGCGCTACGAACATCGGAACAGTCTATATGTTTGCCAATGTCACGGTCATTACCGACAAGCTGAAGGGATACAGCATCCCCAGGGACTCCCGGCTGGTGCTGACCCTAGGCGGCAGACATTACCAGATAACGGGGGACAAGGTGTCCACGGACCCCATCCAGTATGAGGAAGAGCCTTATACCAACGATAATTTTGACGACCTGGGAGCCGCGTTGTCCTATATTTCCGAAGACTCAAGCCGGCATTTGGCCGTATCTTATCCAGTCCGTTCCGGAGTTGTACTGACCCAAACGCTGGAAGGCAACCAGTTTGCGCCCCAGGCCAATATCTGGCTGTTCCTGATGGCAGGGGTTTGCCTTCTGGTTATTGCCGCAAGCGGCATCATTACCCTGTATTTGACCCGAACCATCAGCCTGCCCGTGGAAAAACTCAAGAAACGGATGGACAAAATTGCCCAGGGCCAGTTTTATATGGACAAAAATATCGAGTGGAACAGCGAGCTGGGTGACGTCGGCAGGGGTATCAACCGGCTATCCCAGGATATCGTTGCCTTGATGGAAAATCGTGTGGCCCAGGAGAAGCAGAAGCAGGAGCTGGAATACCGGGTGCTCCAAAGCCAGATCAATCCCCATTTCCTCTATAATACACTGAATTCCATCCGGTGGATGGCGACCATCCAGAATGCCACCGGCATTGCCGAAATGACCACCTCTCTGTCCCGGTTATTGCGCAGCATCGCCAAGGATATGGGCAAGCCGGTTACCCTGAAGGATGAGTTAAGCTTATTGGATGATTATTTCCTGATTCAAAAATACCGCTACGGCAGCAGCATTACCATGCACCGGCAGGTGGAAAACGAAGAACTGCTGGCTGCCCTGATTCCCAGGCTGACCCTCCAGCCGCTGGTTGAAAACGCCATTTTCCACGGCATCGAACCGAAAAGCTCGGGGCATGTGCAAATCACCGTTTCCAGACAAAACGTCTTCGACATCCGCATTGCCATTGAAGACAACGGCGTAGGTATGGAGATGGACCAGATCGCCGCTGCGCTGGCGGAGGAAACGCCAGAAGCCAAAGGCATGATGGAGCATATGGGGCTCCGCAGTGTCAACGAACGGCTGCGCCTGGCCTACGGTGAACGGTATGGCATCACGATTGAAAGCGAAGTGGGCCAGTATACGCGCATTATCATTTTGCTTCCCTTTTATACTGAGGAGACACTGGTTTCCGGTACAAGGATGTGACCACCATGATCAAGCTGCTTATTGCCGACGATGAGGCTTTGGTTTGTATAGGATTGCAGTCTATGCTGAAGTGGGAAGAATACAACATTGAGATTGTAGGGATTGCCCACAATGGCGCCCAAGCGGAGGAGATGATCGACTCCCTGCAGCCGGATATTGTCATTACCGATATCAAGATGCCGGTGAAAACGGGGCTGGAGGTCGCGGAAGCGGTGCGTAAAAAGCATGGCCGCCTGCCTCTGTTCATCATCCTGACCAGCTTTGAGGAATTTGAATATGCCCGCAGCGCCATTGAGCTGCAGGCTGTGGATTATCTGGTCAAGCTGGAGCTGACGCCCCAGATGCTGACCACTTCCATTTTGAGAGCCATTGCTCATCTGGAGGAATATAAGTCCCTGGAAAAAACCGCACCGGATTCCCCCCACCGCAGCGACCTTCAAGGGCACCGGGAGAAGTTTTTTACCCGACTCTTGAACAATCTGTTCGAAAATAAAAACCAATACCTCCTGCAGCAAAAGGACCTGGAAATCGTGCTGGACCAGCCATCCTACGTGGTATCCACCTGCCGGATTCTCGGTCCCACCAGTGTTCCGCCCCGGGGAGACAAGCTGGTGGCCTTGTGCACCAGCACCCTCCAGATGGCCAAGGACACCCTTGCCCGGGCTGCGGGCACCTGCCATGTGATTAGCCTGGATTTACGGAATTTCGCCGTGATTTTGCCTGTCTCCGGGACCGGTCCTGAGAACGGGATGGCAAATATCGGGAAGCTTCTGGCCCATATGGCCTCCGTCCTGCACAATTACTTTAATGTGACTGTAATCGGGGCCGTGGGGTTTGCCGTGGAAGATCCCTATCTGCTGAGGGACAGCTATGAATCTGCACGGAGAGTGATGCCGGAGGCGGTGCGCGGGCAATCCTTTGTGTTCTATGCCCCCGACCGTCATGCCAATGAGGAGCACACCCTGTTCGATTTTTCCGAATCCCGGCAGGACATCCGGCGCGCCTTTGAAGAAATGGATACCCGTGCCTTATACGCCATCATCACCAGGATGATCGAGGATTTCGACAGCCGCCCCGAGCTGGTGGTGCCGGCCATGGATGCTGCCTGCAATGTGCTGTACATGGCCACCTCCCTCCTTGCAGACGGGGAGAACATGGTAGAGCACATCTTCGCAGACGAGCCGGAGGGCTACCGGGCCATCTACCAGCAGCACACCATGGAGGGGATTGTGGAATGGCTGGTCCGGTTCCGGGACGGCAGCTGCGAGCTGTTGTCCACCCGGAGGCAGAGCTATAAGGAGCAGCTGGTTAAGAATGTCCAGTCCTACATTAAACGAAATCTGGACAGCCGTCTTTCGCTGAACCAGGTGGCCGACGTGTTCAGCTTCAGCCCGAACTATTTGAGCCACCTGTTCTCCAAAACCGCAGGCATCAACTTCGTGGATTACATCACCGAAACCAAGATCGCCGCAGCCAAGGAGATGATGCTCCGCGGCGAAGGCCGTGTCAATGAAATTTCACAGAGGCTGGGCTACGAAAGCGCCTTTTACTTCAGCAAGGTGTTCAAAAAGGTGGAGGGTATTTCGCCCAGAGAGTTCATGCAGCAGACAGAGGCTGGATTGGCGGCGGGAAGCTTAGGAGATTCGTAGGGTTATGTTCCTCTGTATTCACAGCTGGGGCTTCTATCTGAGCAGATAGAGGCTTTTTTGCCGTATGTTCTTGCCACATGCGCCTTATATGGAGAGCAGGTAATAATGCCTGCTCCTTTCACCGCGGGCTGACATAATCTAATCTCAAAAGCTTTCTATGGGAGAAGAAGCTATGACCATTGTATGCTCCCTACCAAAAAGGAGGCTGCGGGAATGCTGCGCTATCAATGCACGTGGAGAGGACCGCTGGAAAAGTGGAGCGGATTGGGCCATGCCAGCAGAGAGTATGTTCAGGCACTAAGACGGCAGGGAGTAGATGTGCGGACTGGCGAAAGCAGCGGGCCCAAGTCCCGGGCAGAGAGCAGAGCCGGCAAGCAGGTGCTGATCTATCATCATCCTCCCCATACGCTCAATTTCAGGGATGCAAAAGGGAAATACGATCGTATCATTCTGAATACAGTCTGGGAAACCTCCCGGACTCCAAGAAACTGGATGCCCTCTATGAATCAATTCGACGGGATTCTCGTACCGTCCCGGCACAATAAAGAAGCGCTGCGCAACAGCGGCGTGAAGGTGCCCATCTATATTGTTCCCCACGGTGTGAATACGAGGCTCTATAACCCGGCTAATCCGAAGTTCAGTCTGGGGGAGCATCAGGGGAAGTTTGTTTTCGTGTCCGTATTCAGCTTTCAGCACCGGAAGAACCCGGAGCTGCTGCTTCGGGCCTACTGGCAGGAATTTTCGCAGAATGACCGGGTGCTGCTGCTGATAAAAACCAGCGGCTTCGACAATGAGGAGGGTGGCGACTGGATCAAAAACAGAATTCTCCGTTACAAGGAGCAGCTTGCCCTTCCCCATAAAACTGCACCGATTATGCTCATCACCAAGCGGATCAGCGATTCATCGCTCCGCAGGATCTACTCCTCCGGCAATGCCTTCGTTTTGCCTACCAGGGGGGAGGGTGTGGGGCTGCCCTTTCTGGAGTCCATTGCCAGCGGTGTTCCTGTTATTACAACGGCCTGGGGTGGACAGATGGACTTTCTTACCAAGGGCAATTCTTTTTTCGTAAAATACAACCTTCGCAATCCCGCGGCGAGTATGAAGGAAAAACACTGCATCAGCCGCAAGTTCAGTAATTTGTTCGCCCAGAAGGGGCAGCTTTGGGCGGAAGCGGAGCTGCATGACCTGCGAATGCAGATGAGAAGAGCTTATGCCAATCCGCAGCTGTGCAAGCAAAAGGGAAAACAAGGCCGGCAGGATGCGCTGAATCTGTCCTGGGATCGGTCAGGAAGGCTGATGAAGCAAGCCATTGAGCGTATTATCTGTGGAGACCGCGGGGGTAAGGCCGTGGTTAGGCTCAAATAGGGGGAGATACCATGCAGATCGTACTGTTGTCCGGCGGTTCCGGCAAACGATTATGGCCATTGTCCAACGAAATACGGTCCAAGGCATTCCTGAAGCTGCTTGATGGCGAGGGGGCAAGCAAGGAGTCGATGATTCAGCGGATTACCCGCCAGCTGGCTGCCGCCGGTCTGCTC
>JAEWAA010000287.1 GCA_023391955.1 Bacillota bacterium
TTGTTGGCCGGGTTGGGGGCATTGGCTATCCCGGGTATCGGACCGCTGCTGGCGGCAGGGCCGATTGCGGCCACGCTGGCAGGAGCAGCCATCGGCGCCAGCGCCGGCGGTATCGTGGGCGGACTGATCGGGATGGGGATCCCGGAAGAACAGGCCCAGCTGTATAACGATTATGTAGAGGACAATAAATTCTTGGTTATTGTGGAGAGTGATCCTGCCAAGAGCCAGCGGGTATTCGATATCTTCCGCAGCTACGGTTCCCTGAACTCCGATTCCTACACCGGGGTGAACGAAAGCCGGAGCAATCTCGTGGACGAATCCGCTTATGAGGCCATGGAGTACGGCGGAGCGGATACGGATACGGTCGAGGCTGCCCGCAGGGACAGAAGGGATCTGGAGCGGCCGGGGCCGAGATTGTAAGGACGAGAGTTAGATGAACGCTGAATAAGACCTTCAATTTGACTGTGTCAAATTCGAAGCGTCCGAACAACTGAATAACACCTTCAATTTGACTGTGTCAAATTCGAAGCTTCCATAACTTATCCTGCCTTCGGCTTGGACCAAGTTATGGAAGGGGGACGGTTTCTGCCGCGAGCAATTCGCCGGGGGCCGTCTTTTTTGTGTGCCGTTACGTACCGCCGGACGCTAATCCGTGGGTCTGAAGTATAAAGCCAACCTGGGTTTCAAATAATAGCCCTATCACAAACACAGCATCCGAAGGAAAGGTTGGTCTGCTCAATGAACAAGCGACTGATTGCATTTACTGTGCTGCTGTTGGTTTCGCTGTTTGCCGGCATGCAGCTCAAGCACCATGAAACACCCCAGGCCGCAGAGGATGTGTTCAGCAAACAGACCATCCGGTATGGCGCTTCCGGCGACGATGTGTATGAACTGCAAGGGCGCCTGAAGTTTCTCGGGTATTACAACGGCAATATCGACGGCGCTTTCGGCTATCAGACCCTCCGGGGAGTCAAGGATTTTCAATACAAGTTCGGCATGAAGGTGGATGGAATTGTCGGCCCCAAAACCAAGCTGAAGCTGTGGGAGGCCACCAAAACCTGGGCTCCGACTGAACCGAAGCAAACCGCAGGTGGCGGCGGAGGCGGTGGCGGAGGCGGCTCTGCCGGAGGGGACCGGGTAACGGAAACAGCTACCGGCAGCCCCACCAATCTGACTCCGTCCAATAACGGGGGATTATCGGAGAATGATATCCGGATTATGGCCAACGCGGTATACGGAGAAGCCAGAGGAGAGCCGTATGAAGGGCAAGTGGCGGTAGCGGCCGTTATTTTGAACCGGGTCCGTTCCCCTTCCTTTCCGAACACAGCCTCCGGTGTAATCTTCCAGCCGGGTGCGTTTACGGCGGTAGCGGACGGGCAAATTTGGCTGACGCCCAATGAAAATGCCAAACGTGCCGTCAAGGATGCCATTGCCGGATGGGACCCTTCGGGAGGCTGCCTGTATTACTTCAATCCGGTTACAGCCACCTCCAAGTGGATTTGGACACGCCCGCAGGTGAAAACCATCGGCAAGCATATTTTCTGTAAATAAGGAGGAAAAGCAATCTGCGTAAAAGCGCGGATTGCTTTTTGCTGCTGGGGGCTTTTTTACAATGTAAAAAAAGTCAAAGCAGATAACAGGATTGACGTGACCACCATGGCGCAGAGAGGGCGCAGTGCTTTGGCTCGCAGCTCCTTCAGGTTCACATTCAGACCCAGCCCCGCCATGGCCATAGTCAATAAAAAGGTGGTGATGACCGAAATCTGCTCCATCACAGGGGCAGGTATAATGATAGAGGTGCCAAGCACATAGCTATTGAGCAAACTCGTGCCAATAAACCCGGCCAAAAACCAGGGGAACGCGACTTTTGCAGAGCCGTCCGCCGGATTTTGTCCCTTGTAACGGCGTTTTTGCACCGCTATTAAGATAAATGATAACGGGATCAACAGGAAAACCCGGCCAAGCTTGGAGAGGATTGCGGCTGCCATGGCAGAATCACCGGCTGGAGCTGCCGCAAGCGCCACATGGGCAATTTCATGCAGGGTGCTTCCAGACCATACTCCATACCATTCAGGCGGGATTGGCAAAATGGGCAGCAGTAAGGTATACCCGATGGCGAATATAGTGCCCACCAGGGCAATCATACCTGCAGCCATTGCGGTATCCTTCTCCTCGGATTTCAGGATGGGGGATACCGCGGCAATCGCTGCCGCGCCGCAAACCCCGGTGCCGACGGCAAGCAAGAGGGATAATGACCGATCCGCCTTGAACAGCCGGGCCAAACCAAGAGTCATCCCAAGCGCGAACAGAATGACCGCTGCATCACGGATCAATAAACCTGGGCCCTGCTGAAGCACCATGGAGATATTGAGCTTCAGCCCAAACAGGACAATGGCCAGCCGCAGCAGAATCGTAGAGGAGAAGCGAATGCCTGACCGGAGCTCCTCGGGATAACCGCGAAGCTGCCTATATAATACTGCCAGAAGAATGGCGCAAGCCATTTGACCCACCCGGTCTAAACCGGGCAGTTTGGCGAGAACGTAACCTGCCATAGCAACAAAAAATGTAAATAAAACTCCCTCTCCAAACCGGAAAGTGAACTTCAGCTCCTTCATTTGGGGATGCGGCATGGCTTGCTGCAATTTCATACACTTATGCCTCCATTAGCAATGATGAGATATAAATAGCGTAATCCCATTACAACAATAAGTAAAATAAGTTATAATAATGATTATAATAACTAAAAGCGTATGATAGGGGCGGTCTTATGGATCAGGCGCTTCAGGTGTTTATGACTGCCGCAGAGCAGCGGAATTTCACAAGAGCGGCTGAGCTGCTGCATATGACCCAGCCTGCAGTCAGCAGCTACGTGCAGGGTTTGGAACGGACTCTGGATTGCAAGCTTCTGGAGAGGACGAACAAATATGTGCGGCTGACCCAAGCGGGAGAGGTGGTATACGCCCATGCACGAGAGATTCTTGGATTATATACGCGAATGGCCAATGTGCTTGATGATTTGAAGCATACCGCCCATGGGCCGTTGTCCATTGGTTCCAGCTATACGTTTGGCGAATATATTCTTCCTTACGTCGTAGCCGAAATGCTAAAGGAATATCCCTCGGTCCAGCCGGTGATTACCATCGCCAATTCCAGTGAAATCACCGGATTGGTCAACAGCCACCAGCTGGATGTAGGCATAGTAGAAGGTGAGGGAGCAGATACCGCAGGTGTAACCATTCAACCTTTTGCCGAGGACCGGATGGTGGTTGCTGTTTCATCCAATCATCCTCTAGCAGACTGTAACCCGGTGAAGCTGGAGGAATTGGCGGAGGCACCATGGATCGTGCGGGAAACGGGCTCCGGAACACGGGAGATGCAGGAAAGGGCGGTTTTGCAATTGGGGATTGACCCCAAAACCAGGATGGTGTTTGGGAGCACACAAGCGATTAAGGAGTTTGTACAGGCAGGTATGGGGGTAACCCTGCTTTCCCAGTGGACCCTCCGCAAAGAACTGCAGGCAGGGAGTCTGACTGCACTTGAGCTTCCCGGCTTTCCACTGCTGCGCCGCTTCTCTCTAGTGGTTCCGGACATGAGCTTTCAGACAAAAGCAACGAAGGAGTTTACGGATTTTTTGATGGAAAACCGCGGGTTTCCCCATCTTCCTTGATTGTTGAACAATCTAAAATGGCCAACGGCGCATTCATTTTCTCCCGCGAGAAATAATACCTGAAAACACTTTTGCTTCCGAGTGTGCAATAGGCATATAATGGAACCATTCCAACCTGGAAGGAGCATGAAGCTATTGGATAAACCAGCCTTCATTCGCGATCAGATTGACCGGGTGAGACTCCACGTCTGGCCTACCGACAGGTTCAAAAC
>JAEWAA010000288.1 GCA_023391955.1 Bacillota bacterium
TCGATGTGCTGGCCAACTACTCGAATTCCTCTCTTTCCCGGCAAAAGATCTGGATCAACAAGAAGAGCTTTGCTCCCCAGACGGTGGAAATTTATGATGCCCAGAACAAGCCGGTTGTGGTGATGAATTTCAACGACTTCAAGTTTAATGAAACCTTCGAGAAGGATTATTTCGATATGCAGCGCAACATGACCAGCGCCCGGATTACACTGCCCACCATGGGATTGGAGACGCAGAAGGAAACGGCAGCGGCACAAACCGGCGCTTCCGCACAAGGTACAAATAAACAAGGCACTACACCGGTACAAGGCAGCGCAGGGGCACAGCAGCCTGCCGCCAACGCAGCCGGAACGCCGGCGGTTCCCCAGTCCCAGGGTGTATCGCTGATCGAGCCGTCCTATATTCCCACCGGGGTGGGCAAACCCAAGGCAAGTGAAACCACATTGGGTGAAAATGCAGCTATTCTTTTGAAATATACCGGCACATATAACTACACGCTCCTGGAGTCCAGACCCTCCGACAAATCGGTTTCCTACCAGGATGGGGAGTTGGTGGATCTGGGGTATAGCTTCGGGGTGCTGACCGGCGGGGAAAAGAAGACCCTGCTCT
This sequence comes from Bacillota bacterium, assembly GCA_023391955.1. Classification (GTDB taxonomy): domain Bacteria; phylum Bacillota; class Bacilli; order Paenibacillales; family NBRC-103111; genus Paenibacillus_AR. The sequence goes on from JAEWAA010000288.1 coordinate 610, forward strand.
GGATGGCGCAAGGCACGGAATTCAGACTGTCCTCCGGGGATCTCCCCGTGGATGAAATGGTCCAAATTGCCATCTCCGTTCAAGGCTCGTCCGGTAAATAATCGGCGGAAAGTTCATTGACAGCTTTACGGGGAGCAAGTAACAAAAAGCGTATGGGTTTTGGGGTTTGCCATAATTGAAGGAGTTTAAGCCAGGGGTCACTGCGGGAGAGGAAAGCTCTTTCCTCGCAGTACCCCTATCGATTTCAAAGAGGGTGATGGGCAGTGGATGCGTTTTACCGTCCTACGTGGGTGGAGATTTCGCTGGACGCGCTGCGGCATAATCTGCGCGCTTTCCGGTCTGCGCTTCCCGCAGAGATGAGAATCATGGCTGTGGTCAAGGCGGATGCGTACGGGCACGGCGCCGTACAGATTGCCAAGGAATGTATTGCCGAGGGTGCGTCCTATCTGGCGGTGGCGTTTATGGATGAGGCGCTGGAGCTGCGGCGGGCAGGCATTGAAGCGCCGGTTCTGGTATTGGGGTATACTCCGGCGGAGGCAGTGCCTCTGGCCGTTAAATACAGAATTACGATTAATGTATACAGCATGGATGTGCTGGAGGCGCTGGCGAAGCGCGGACCAGAGGAGCCCTCCGTGAAAATCCATATCAAAGTAGATTCGGGTATGGGGCGGCTGGGTTTGAACCGGACGGAGGATGCCATTGCTTTTATTGAGCGGGCGTTGTCCCTGCCGGGGGTTGAGGTGGAGGGGCTGTTCACCCATTACGCCTGCGCGGACGAAGCGGATAAAGCCTACACCCGGGAGCAGTTCAGCAAGTTCGAACGGGTAGCCGGCCATTTTCGGGAAAAAGGAATTTCCTTTCCTTATGTGCATGCGGGCAATACGGCAACTGCCATTGATACGCCGGAGATCAGCTATAATATGGTCCGTCTGGGCATCGGCATGTATGGGCTGTACCCCTCCGATGAAGTGGATATGGAGCGGGTGAAGCTGCGTCCGGTGATGTCGCTCAAAACAAGGATTGTGATGCTGAAAAGTATGGAGGAAGGCGCGGGGGTCAGCTACGGCGCGCTGTACCATGCCTCCGAAGGTGAGGAGATCGCAACCCTTGCCGTGGGTTATGCGGACGGATTTTCCCGGATGCTGACGGGTAAGGCTCATGCTTTGATCCGGGGCAAGCGGGTTCCTGTGGTAGGCCGGGTCTGTATGGACCAGTGTATGATCAGCCTGCAGGATGTAAACGGTGCGGAAATCGGGGACGAAGTGGTGCTGTTCGGCGAGCAGGACGGTTTGGTTTTGCCGGCGGAGGAGCTGGCGGAGAAGCTGGGCACTGTGAATTATGAGATTGTATGTATGATCTCCCACCGGGTTCCACGGGTGTACACGGAAGAAGGCGTTGTGAAGAACACGGTGAATCCGCTGCAGCATCAGTTTAGCTAACGCAGGTGCGGCCCCGGTTTTGCCCCTGGAGCGTTATAGAATTCCATGGAGAAACTTTCCTGAGGATTTTTGTGCCAAAATGCAAAGGATTTTCCCGGTTGCCGCCGAAATATATAAAGTAAGGATTATATCGGAAACGATAGCTCGATCATATAGCATACCTGATATACGCCGGACATATATTAGCGTATGGCGTTTTAGGCAGGATAAGCCTGCGCCAGCGTGGGTATGTTGTATATTTTGCCTTTATTTGTATCATAATGGGGAAGTCAGGGCGGGTAGCTTTTGGAGGTGCGAGGAAGTGTCCAACGTGAATACGAAACGGATCATGATCAGTTTGCCGGATCACCTTTTGCAGGAGGTCGACGGGATTGTGGAACAGGAAAATTCCAATCGAAGTGAGCTGATCCGTCAGGCGATGAAGCTGTACCTGACAGAGCGACGGAAGCGCCAGCTCCGGGATTCCATGCAGCGCGGCTACATGGAGATGGCGAAGATTAACCTGAACATTGCTTCGGAGTCTTTCCATGCGGAAGAGGATGCAGGTACAACGGTGGATCGTTTGGTTAGCGGGGTGTAGCGCTTGATTGTGAAACGAGGCGATGTGTTTTTTGCGGATCTGTCCCCGGTGGTTGGCTCGGAGCAAGGAGGGGTCCGGCCGGTGCTGGTCATCCAGAACGACATTGGCAACCGGTTCAGCCCGACAGTGATCATAGCGGCGATAACCGCCCAGATTCAAAAAGCGAAACTGCCCACACATGTGGAGATTGATGCGGAAACCCATGGCTTCGACAGAGACTCGGTCATTTTGCTGGAGCAGATACGCACCATCGACAAGCAGCGCCTGACAGACAAGATCACGCATCTGGATGAGGACACCATGCGCAAGGTAGACGATGCCCTGCAGATCAGTTTGGGCCTTATTGACTTTTAGCGGCGCAACAGTAAAGCGAGGGGGAGCCCTCGTTTTTTTGTGCAGATTTTGGGTGGAAAAGATTGGAGCAAGTTTTGGATCGGGGGCTCCCCCAATAGTAATCGGAATGGGCTTCGGAGGGCAGCGTCACTTTTGGGGAATGGATTCGGGGGCTCCCCCAAAAGTAATCGGAATTGGCTTCGGAGGATAGCGTCACTTTTGGGGGAATATGTTGGAGAGGTGGAAGGACAGATGGCGAAGGAGACCAAAGAGAAGGTTGGCAATACCGGGTTGGAGCAGGCGGAGGGTGTGTCCGTAGCGGAGCTGACTCCCGAGGAGAAGGCGCGGGCGGAGGAGCGGATACTCCGTCAGATTGCGGCGGAGCTGAAGCTGCCGGCCGGCAAGGTAAAAACCACAGTGGGTCTGCTGGATGAAGGGAATACCATCCCGTTTATTGCCCGCTACCGTAAGGAAATGACCGGAGAGCTGGATGAGAATCAGCTGCGGGATATTGAAGAGCGGCTGCAATATATCCGCGGCCTGGAGGAGCGCAAGCGCGAGGTGCTGCGGCTGATCGCCGAGCAGGGCAAGCTGACCGATGAGCTGCGCGCCGCGGTGGAGGCCTCCGCCAAGCTGCAGGAGGTGGAGGATCTCTACCGCCCCTACCGGCAGAAGCGGAAAACCCGGGCCAGCGTCGCCCGCGAGAAGGGGCTGGAGCCCCTGGCCGCCTGGTTATGGTCTCAGCCCCGCACAGGAGCGGCTATGGTGGAGGCGGCCCGGTATGTGGACGCGTCCAAAGGAGTGGAATCTGCGGAGGCGGCTTTGGCCGGCGCCATGGATATTCTGGCGGAAACCATCGCCGATGACGCCAAGCTGCGCGCCTGGCTGCGCCGGTTCACCCACGACAACGGCGTCATTGCCACGGAGGCCAAGGACAAAACGGCGGAATCCGTCTATGAAATGTATTATGAATATTCCGAGCCGGTGCGCCGCCTGCCTCCTCACCGGATATTAGCCATTAACCGCGGGGAGCGGGAGGATGTCCTCAAGGTTAAGCTGGAGGTGGCTCCGGAGAAAATTCATGACTATATGGCCCGCCAATTCCTGAAGCGGGAATCCGCTGTCCGTGAAGTGCTGCTGGCGGTGATTGAGGATGCCTACAAGCGTCTTTTGGCTCCGTCCATTGAGCGGGAGGTGCGGGGAGAGCTGACAGAAAAGGCGGAGGAGCAGGCCATTAGGATTTTCGGCGGCAATCTGCGCAGCCTCCTCTTGCAGCCCCCGGTGAAGGGCAAGCGGGTGCTGGGTGTGGACCCGGCCTACCGCACCGGCTGCAAGCTGGCGGCGGTGGACGATACCGGCAAGCTGCTGGAGATTGCCGTGACCTACCCGACCCCGCCCAACAACAAGGTGGCGGAGGCCAAGGCGGTGTTCCGGCGGCTCATCACGGAACACCGGCTGGAGCTTATTGTTATCGGCAACGGCACCGCTTCCCGGGAGACGGAGCAGTTCGTCAGCTCCCTCATCGGGGAGCTGAAGCAGCCTGCATTGGCGTATTGCATCGTCAGCGAAGCCGGCGCCAGCGTGTACTCCGCATCCAAGCTGGCCCAGGAGGAGTTCCCGGAGCTGGATGTGGCGGAGCGCAGCGCCATTTCCATTGCGCGGCGGATGCAGGACCCGCTGGCGGAGCTGGTGAAGATTGAGCCGAAGGCCATCGGGGTGGGGCAATACCAACACGACGTCCAGCAGAAGCGGCTCAGCGAAAGCCTGAACGGCGTGGTGGAATCGGCGGTAAACCATGTAGGCGTCGATCTGAACACCGCCTCGCCGTCGCTCCTGCAGTATGTGGCTGGCGTTAACGGGACGACGGCCAAGAACATCGTGAAGTACCGGGAGGAAAACGGCAAGTTCCACAGCCGCAAGGAGCTGCAGAAGGTGCCGCGGCTCGGGGCCAAAACCTTCGAGCAATGCGTAGGCTTCATGCGGGTCAGCGGCGGGGAGATGCCTCTGGACAATACACCGATCCATCCGGAGTCCTACGCTGTAGTGGACCGTCTGTTCCGTGAGCTGTCCATTCCCCTCAACCGCATCGGCACGGAGGAGCTGAAGGGCGCGCTGCAGGCAGTAGACCCGTCCGCCATGGCGGACAAGCTTCAGGTAGGTGTGCCTACCCTGAAGGATATTCTCGACAGCCTCCAGCGCCCCGGCCGTGACCCCCGGGAGGAGCTGCCGTCGCCGGTGCTGCGGACTGATGTGCTGAAGATCGAGGACCTGTCGCCGGGGATGGAGCTTCAGGGAACGGTCCGCAATGTGATTGACTTCGGCGCTTTTGTGGACATCGGAATTAAGAACGACGGTCTTGTCCACATCAGCCAACTGAGCGACAGCTATGTGAAGCATCCCATGGATGTGGTGTCAGTAGGCGATGTGGTTACGGTTTGGGTGCTTGGTGTGGATTTGAAGAAGGGCAAGGTCAGTCTGACCATGAAGCAGCCCTGAGAGGTGAGCGCCGGGTTGCCGGTCCGCCGTGAGCGGCCGGCACAGTGCCCCTCCGGTGAGGGTGGAGGAG
>JAEWAA010000295.1 GCA_023391955.1 Bacillota bacterium
CAACCAGCCACTCCTTGTCCTTCACCCAGCCATACTGCCCCATTACCCGTTCGCCGGCATAATTGGCATACACCTTATTGGAGGGGGTCCCGGCTTGGGACAGATCCGCAATAGGTGAAGTGTTGACCAGATTCAGAGGAGTCCCCTCCACTCCAAGAGGAACAGTAATGAACTGCCCGCTCCTGTTCAAAAGATACGTTTCCCCCGCATTGCCGAAATCGAACTGGTTCATCACCTTCTCCAGGATGCCGATATGGATGACGCCGCAGACCAGCCCGCTGAAAACGTTGTTCTCATCCATGATCGGCGAGGAGATAAACAAGAAGGGTCTGCTGGAATTTTTGCTGATCAGCACATCGGTGATTAAGCTTCTCCCGGCCTTGGCCTCCTTGAAGTAGTCCCGGTCGGAAACATCCCCGCTGCTGTTGGGACTTTGGGAATCCACGATAATTTTTCCTTGGGCGTCCACATAGAGGACAGCTGTATATTCCCCTTCCTCCGACATGAAGGATTTGAACATGCGGCTGATTTCATCCTTGCTTTCGGTCCGTCCCGACATAAGATGGGATAAGACCCCGATCTGGGTGCTGTGGTTCTCCAGCCAGCGGTTGATAAAGGTGCTTTGCAGGCCGATGGCATCCTTCAGCTGCTGGCGGGTTTCCCTTGTTTTGTAGCGCGCCTCCGTGATGGAGGTGCTGATGAGAATCAAGGCTCCCAGCACAACAATAATCAAGCTGACCCAAAACCGGAGTCTTTGTTTAAGAGTGAGCAGTCCTAAGCGGCAAGATAGTCGGTCCAGCAATGGCTCACCTACTTTTTCATTGGTGCAAACGCGTAGATGCGTGTGTCTATTCCATTATAAAGTCGGCACCTGCCTCCGGCAATCGGCGGCGGCAATTTGATAACGGTCGCCGCCAAACCTCCGGAATCAATGCTCCGTCAGGATCAACGGCCCTTGGGCGGTTATCGCGATAGTATGCTCGTATTGGGCGGACAACCCTCCGTCCACGGTCCGTGCCGTCCAGCCGTCCGCATCCACTTTGGCATAGTAGGACCCGGTATTCAGCATGGGTTCAATGGTGAAGACCATCCCTTCCTTGATCCGCGGTCCTTTGCCCTTGGGTCCGTGATGGGGAACCTCCGGATCCTCATGCATGTCTTTGCCGATGCCATGACCGATAAAATCCCGCACAACGGAATACCCCTCGGCCTCCGCGAAGGTTTGGATGGTGTTGGAGATATCGCCGATGCGGTTGCCGGCTACTGCCGTGGCGATCCCCCGGTACAAGGCGTCCTTGGTGGTTTTCAAAAGCCGGAGACCCTGCTCGCTGACATTCCCCACGGGGTAGGACCAGGCGGAATCCGCCAACCAGCCGTTCAGATTCACCACCATATCGATGGTGACAATATCGCCGTCGGCCAAAGGCTCCAGCTTGGGGAAGCCGTGGCAGATCACATCGTTTACCGAAGCGCAGGTGGCATATTTATAACCGTGGTAGCCCTTTTGCTCCGGAGTGGCGCCGTGCTCCTTCATGAAGCGTTCGGCAAACTGGTCGATCTCCCAGGTAGTGACTCCGGGGCGGATCATCTTCTCTATTTCACGGTGGCAGGCGGCTAATATCCGCCCTGCCGCATGCATCTTCTCAATTTCTTCTTTTGTCTTCAAAATAATCATCTTGGCAGGCTCCTTTTTTTCGTTATACTGGGATGAGACCGCTTTGGGATGCGAATTATGGATTAAAGGAGAGAATGTAAGTGGATCATCCGGATTTGTACATGCTGCTGTTTTTGGTGGGCGCCGGGTTCGTGGCAGCCTTCATTGATTCCGTGGTAGGCGGCGGAGGGCTTATTTCCATGCCGGCGCTGTTATTTGCGGGGCTTCCTCCCGGCCTGGCTTTGGGGACCAACAAACTGGCGGGCACCATGTCCTCGCTGACCAGTTCGGCCTCCTTCCTTTTTTCCGGAAAAATGAATTTTCGGCTTGTAGCATGGCTGTTTCCGTTATCGCTGGCAGGAGCGGTGCTGGGGTCCCTTACGGTCCAGCAGATTCCCGCCACCTTCCTCAAGCCGATGGTGGTGGTGATGCTTATCGCGGTAACTCTCTATACATTATGCAAGAAAAGCTGGGGAAATCAAAGTCATTTTGCCGGAGCCACAGCGAAGAACCGAACTGTGCTGATCAGCGGTGCGGTAGCCTTGGGTTTCTACGACGGCTTCTTCGGACCGGGCACCGGCTCCTTCCTTATTTTTATGTTCCTCCTGCTGGGCTTTGATTTTGTCGGAGCCTCCGCCAACTCCAAGGCACTGAATCTGGCCAGCAATCTGGGAAGCCTGGCCACCTTCTTCGTTTTGGGAGTGGTCAATGTCCCCTACGGCCTGCCCATGGGCATCGCCATGATCGCCGGAGCCTTAACCGGCTCCCGGTTGGCTATCAAGAACGGCAGCGCCTATGTGAAGCCGCTGTTCCTCGGAGTGACCACTCTATTAATCGGCAAGCAGATCTGGGATCTGCTGATGGGGTAAAGAGGTAGAGGGGGAGCATACTGCGGTACACGTTAGCGCAGAGTGTTGGCCCACTGTGTGCGGGACAGATTAGCGGAGCCCGGTTTCCGCTATTTTGGCGAAGCCGTCTATTTTAGGCATGATAGCGGAAGGGGTTTTCCGCTATTGGAGTTTAGCAGGCGGCCAGCGGGCTGTTGTTCGCGGAATAGCGGAAACGGGTTTCCGTTATCATTGTTATCTCCTGTTATCGGAGCAAATAACGGAAACTGGCTTCCGTTATCCGGACATCAAACGTTAGGGAGGTTGGATATATGTTTGTGGTAACGTCGGAGGAAATGCGCAGACTGGACCGCCTGACCATTGAGGATATCGGCATCCCGGCGATGGTGCTGATGGAGAATGCGGGCAGAGCTATTGCGGAGGAGGTGCTCCGGGTCGCGGCAGCGCAACGGGGCGGAGGCAGCGGACTTGGGAGTCCGGGGGCAGAAGATAGAAGCCAAGGCAGGGCGTCTCACAGCAGCAGCGCGACGGCCAGCGCTCACCACCGGGAGCGTTGGCTGGTGCTCGCCGGCAAGGGCAACAACGGCGGCGACGGTTTTGCGGCGGCCCGCCACCTGATGGAGGCGGGCCTTGCCGTAGACGTGGCGCTGGCGGTGCCTGCCGCGGAGCTTGAAGGCGTTGCCGCGGCCCAGGCGGCCATCGCCGCCCGCTTCGGCGTGCCCTGCCTGGA
>JAEWAA010000301.1 GCA_023391955.1 Bacillota bacterium
CAGCAGACCCCCGCCCACCGTACCGGCAAAATATGCTGCGTTAATAAAGCCCCACCATTCCTCCCCTTGCCCCAGGGCAACCTGTACAAAGGCAAGGGTAAACGCCCCGACCCACACTGATCCGCCCAGCATGTCCACCACATCCATGAAGGTGAGCAGCCGCAAGCGGGGCACCCGCCAGATCAGCTTCCATCCTTCGGTTAGAGTAATCCATCTGGAGGCTTCCCGATCCGACGTTGTTTCTTTCTCTTGCAGGTGGGCGCGCTTGGCATGCTCCGGGTCTGCCGGTTCCTTGACCCCCAAGGTAAAGGCTGCCGCCAGCCCATAAACGAATGCGGTCAGCACCAGCGTGGAATTGGCGCCGATCAACGCAACGATGACGCCGCTTAACCCCCATCCTGCAAACTGGACCACCTGATCGCTGACGCTGACCAGGCTGTTGGCCTTCAGCAGGCCCTGTTCATGGGCCACCAGCCGCGGAACCAGCGCGTTCCGGGCCGGAACAGTCCATCCGTCAAGGAAGGACATCACAAACACAAGAGTAAACACGGCAATCAGGGAAGCTGCGTCCCCGTTCAGCTTCAGGTAGACGGCAAGACAAATAAACAGCAGAAACTGGCCTGTCTGCGACATCAGCAAGAGAGCAGGCAGCTTAAAGCGGCTGATTAGCAGCGGGGCGATGAGGCCGCTCAGCATTTGGGCGCCGCTGCGCAGAAGCGGCATTAAGGCCGCCGATACCAGCGAGCCGGTCCGGTCCAGCACCAGCACGGTAAGCGCCATTATATACAGGACATCCGCTGCATTGGCAGCGGTTTGAGTCGTCCACAGGAAGTAGAAGGGCCTGGTTAAAATCCGTGATTTCATGGGGATGTATCTCCGTTTCGTAAAGTCAACAAGAATAAGAATACGGGATGCGGGTGCGTTTTACAAATGGGAACGGCAAGGTTTGCCCAAAACGGAATGGATGTAGTATACTATCAGCAAGATACGCAAAAGGAGGTGAAGGTAGGATGAAACGGGAGTTTGTGAATGAACAATGGAGCCGGCTGCCCCTCGCGATGGCTGGCATCGTTCATGGTTTTAACGTAGACGGGAGAAGTCTGCCTATTTTTAACCATACGATTTCACAAACCGCGAAATGGCTCCTACCTTAACCTGAACGGATGAACCAGACAGGACGTAGGGAATTTCCCTGCGTCTTTTTTGTTTGCTCCACGAAACGGGTGGGACCTCGCCTAAGGAGGAACCCTGATGTTAACCGTAAATTGTCAAAATGTGAAAAAATATAATGCCGCACAGCTTGTTTTGGAAAACGTGACCTTCGAGCTGCTTCATGGAGAGAAGGCTGCACTTGTGGGCCGCAACGGCTGCGGGAAAACCACATTGCTGCGTATGGTCGCCAAGCTGGATAACCCGGATGAAGGCATGCTGTCGGTACGGAAAAATGCACGGATTGGATATCTTCAGCAAATTCCGGGTGCAGAGGCCGGCCTTACCGTCCGTGAGGTGCTGGAAACGGGTTTCCGGGAGCTGTTGGATTGCCGGGAGAGGATGCGTGTTCTGGAATCGGCCATGTCCTCGCCTGAGACGTTACCGGAGCAGCTGGAAACTCAGTTGGCGGAATACGCCAAGCTGCAAGAGCGTTTTGAGCGGGAGGGCGGATACGAGCTTGATGCCCGGATCGACCAGGTCGCACAGGGGCTGGGAATTCCAGTTGACTGGTACGGTCGGACCTACCAGTCCTTATCGGGCGGGGAAAAAACGAAGGTCGGTCTTGCTTCCCAGCTTCTCCGGGAGCCTGAGCTTCTTCTGCTGGATGAGCCGACCAACCATCTGGATATGGCCGCAGTGGAGTGGCTGGAGGAATTCCTGCGGAAATATGCGGGCACCTGCCTGATTGTGTCCCATGACCGCTATTTTCTCGATCGGGTGGTCACCAAAATTGTGGAGCTGGAGGACGGGGAGTCCACCGTATTCCATACGGATTACACCGGTTATGTCAAGGAGAAGGAAGAACTGCTGATCCGGCAGTTCGCGGATTACCAGGAGCAGCAGAAGAAAATCAAGAAAATGCGGGAGACCATCAAGCAGCTGCTGGAATGGGGCAGGATCGGGGATAACGGCAAGTTTTTCCGGAGGGCGGCCAACATGCAAAGAGCCCTGGACCGGATGGAGAAGCTAAAGCGGCCTGCGGTGGACCGCAAGGAAGCGGAATTCGGCTTGCAGCCACTGGAACGGTCAGGGAAACAGGTTGTGGTGATGGATGGAGTGCGGAAGCAATATGAGAAGCGAACCGTACTGGGCGGCGTCTCCGGTGAACTCCTCTACGGGGAAAAGGTGATGCTGATCGGGGATAATGGCTCCGGCAAGTCCACCCTCCTGAAGCTCATTCTGGGGGAGGTTCCCCCGGACAGCGGCTTCGTCCGTTTGGGTTCCCGGGTGGAGGCGGGTTACCTGGCCCAGCAGCAGGCTCCTCTTCATCCGGGTCAATCCGTACTGGACTACTTCCGGACGGAAGCGGGAATGGAGGAGGGCGAAGCCCGGGGCCGGCTGGCGGCGTATCTGTTCTACGGCGCAGAGGTGTTCAAGTCGGTGGGACAGCTCTCCGGCGGAGAATGGACCCGTCTGCGGCTGGCGCTGCTGGTTCACAGGAAGCCGAACCTGCTTATTCTTGACGAACCGACCAACCATATGGACATCGCTTCAAGAGAAGCGTTGGAGGAAGCTTTGGAGGATTATCCGGGCACGATTCTCATCGTGACACATGACCGGTATCTGATTAACCGGCTGGCCCAAAAAATTTGGGAACTGGACCAAGGCACCCTTGGCGTGTACTTGGGCGGCTTTGATGAATATAAGGAAGAGAGCGTGAGGAAGAAGGCGCGGAACACGGC
>JAEWAA010000090.1 GCA_023391955.1 Bacillota bacterium
CAATGGTACACCCTGAAGGTGATTATTCAAGGGAATACCATTAAAGGCTATGTGAATGGGGAACGGACAATGGAGTGGACCAACCCCGTAACCGAATTAACAGCGGGAAAAATCGGCTTCCGAACCACTTCTGCAGATGTGTACTTTGACCAGGTGCTGGTAACGGGGCTTAACAAGGCTCCCACGGACATATCTCTTATACAGACCAGTGTAGTCGAGTCTACAGCTCCCGGAAGCAGCGTAGGCACCTTATCCACTACCGACCCGGATGAAGGAGATACCTTCACCTATTCGCTGGCGGTAGGGGAAGGGGACACCGGCAACGCAAGCTTCGCCATCACGGGGAATACCCTGCAGACGGTAACCGCTCTGGTGTACGATAACCAAAGCAGCTACAGCATCCGGGTCAGAAGCACAGACGGAGGCGGGCTGTATACGGAGAAGCCATTTACCATTACCGTTGTAAAGTCTGGTGTCCACCTGGCTGACGCCGCCAGCAACACTGTCTCGCTTGACCGCAGCAGAATAGCGGCAGGGGATATGGTGGTCATTACAGCAGCAGGAGACAGACAAAAGGCTGACGGGTCTGTGGCAGGTGATGAGAAATTCGTTCCCGCCACCTGGTCCTCCACGGAGAGCGGCAAAGGCGGCAACTTTGACTGGAATGCGGAAGCGGAGGCATACATCTCCGACTATACCGCCTCGGAGGCGGGTGCACATGTGGTAACGGCTGTATTCCAGAAGTTGAACTGGAACGGCTCTTCATGGGTTACCGGAGCCACGGATACCAAGACGGTGACCCTAGACGTATATGCGCCGGGCAATACTGAAGGCAACAGTCTCCGCATCGCCCCAAGCAGCACAGTAGTCGGGCAGACTGTCATCATCACAGCAGAGGGATATAATCAAGGGCTGACGCCTTCTGTAATCGGCGACGAGCGGTATATCCCTGCAGCCTGGAACTCCACGGAGTCGGGCAGGTCAGGAGAATTTACCGTAACCGGACAGGTATATCAAGCCGCTTATAAACCGGCTCAAGCAGGCAGCTTCACCATCACTGCCACTTTCCAAAAGCAGGTATGGGACGGGGCAGCGTGGATGGATACCACAACAGATACACAGAGCGCGGCTCTTACTGTCGTTCTGGCACCGGTGGCCAATGCGAGCAATAATACGATGGCACTGGATGCGGAAACCATAACTGCAGGGGGCACAATTACGATTACTGCAGCAGGCGACAGGCAGGATGCGGTTGGTACAGTGTTCGGGGAGGAACGGTATATTCCCACCGCCTGGAGCTCTACAGAGACCGGGAAATCGGGCGTGTTCACCGTAAACGAGCAGGTTTACTCTTCCCGTTACACCACCGCTTCCGCAGGCACGTACACGATAACCGCTACCTTCCAGAAGCAACGCTGGGACGGAGCAGCGTGGATCGACGTCACAGCGGATACGAAAAGTGTGAATTTGACTGTAACAGCCCAATCACCAAGCGGCGGAGATGATTCCGGCAACGGTGGGGACCCCGCTCCTTCACCGGGAACAGGCAACCCGGGCACAAGCACACCCGTTAACGATGTTGGCACTGCCTCTACCACTCAGGAAAACGGCCAAACTGTTACCACCGTTTCGGTTGACTCAAGCAAGCTGGAGCAAAGGCTGACCCAGGCCGGCCAAGGCGGCATTATCACTATTCCGGTAGATACTGCATCCGACAAGGTGGTTGTGGTACTGACCGGAGACATGCTGAAGAGTATGGAAACCAAGGCAGCGGTCCTGGAGCTTCAAACAGAGAAGGCTACGTACACCTTGCCTGCCGCACAAATTCAGATGGATGCCGTAGCCCGTCAACTGGGCGTGCAATCAGAGCTGAAGGATATCCAGATCCACATCACCATTGCAGCACCTTCAGCGGATACGGTGAAGCAGGTACAGGACACGGCCCAACAACAGGGCTACCAGCTTGCCGCAGAGCCGGTAGAGTTCAAGATTACTGCTGCCAGCGGCAATAAAACCACCGACATATCCACCTTCACGGGCTATGTAGAAAGAACCATTGCTTTACCGGAGGGAACCGTTCCGGGCAAGGTGACCACAGGCATTGTGCTCAATGCCGACGGATCCTTCTCCCATGTGCCTACGTCCATTGTGTTGACCGGCGGGAAATATTACGCCACCATCAACAGCTTGACCAACAGCACCTATGCGGTGATTTACAGCCCCAAAACCTTTGCTGATGTGACTGCTCATTGGGCAAAGGATACCGTTAACGATATGGCTTCCCGGCTCATTATGGAGGGCAGCAGCGAAGGCCGGTTCGAGCCGGACCGGGACATTACCCGTGCGGAATTTGCCGCGGTGATGGTGAAGGGGCTTGGACTGATGCGGCCGGGCACCGGCAAGGATGTGTTCAAGGATGTGGCCAAAGGCAGCTGGTATTACGATGCGGTAGCCATTGCGTACGCCAATGGAATCATCGACGGATATGAGGACGGCACCTTCGGGCCGATGGAACCCATTACCCGGGAGCAGGCGATGGTTATGACGGCCAGAGCCATGAAGCTCACCGGCCTAAAGGCAGAGCTTACCGCTAACGAGGCAGATCAGCTGCTGGCCGGATTTACAGACGCCGGCGAAGCAGCCGATTATGCTAAGCTAAGTATGGCTGCCTCCATCAAAACAGGCATCATTACCGGCCGTGATAGTGACACAGCAGCACCCAAAAGCAACATTACCCGCGCTGAGGTGGCCGTGATTGTAAAACGGCTGCTGCAAGCCTCGGGTCTGATTTAGCAGCAAGCAGCTGAATAACACAAGGGATCTGTTTATGCGCCAGCATAAGCAGATCCCTTTTTTTAATGAAACAGATACCTGATCAGCAGCAGTATGACAAAATGCGCCGGGTAAAAGCTGCGCCACATCCATTTGGGAATCCGGAAACCATCCACCCACCGCACCAAAACAGGCGCGTATGCGATAAGCAGGGTAGTGCCGAGGCTTCCCATCTGGAGAATCCATGCCGGTCCATTTGCAAGCACAGCAACGATATTCAGAACAAAATGAAGCATGACCATTACATGACCGGAGGAGTACCGGTAGATCAGGAGCAGCAGAATGCCGTAGAAGCCGTAATCGAACGGGAATACCTCCAAAATCATGGTAACCACGGAAACCAGGAGGATTTTCAGGGGAAGGGATTTCAGCCGGTCCAGAGCAACCAGCACAAACAATCCAAGGATCAGCGTGCCGATCACATTGATATGATTGGGCCGGATGGCCAGCATATAAGGCACCTGGGCTAACACACCGATCAGCAGCAGCAGGCCAAAATAGCGGCGGACATCCCGGGTGCGCTGGTAACCCAACACCAGAAGATAGGTATAGATCGGAAAGGCCAACCGCCCGATGAATTGCCACAAGGGGTCCTGCGGCAGAAACATTCTCCCGAAATGATCGGACGTCATGGACAGCATCGCCAGAATTTGCATCCCGTTCTCCTTCCAGATGAGGCTTGAGTAAGCTTGGTTTAGATTTATTATAACGCATATGGAGGGGAGTGAATGCTCAACTTTCCTCTTGCATGTGACGTAACGTTATCCCTTACGCTTGCTTTACCGTAAAACGAAGGGGGAAGCATACGATGTCCGAATGCAAGAAGATTATGGTGATTTTCGGCACCCGTCCGGAAGCGACGAAGCTGGGGCCGGTGGTGCAGGAATTAAAGAATCATCAGGAGTGGTTTGAAACGAAGGTGGTTGTGACAGGACAGCATAAGGAGCAGCTGTATCAGGCGCTTTCCCATTTTGACATACAGCCGGATGTGGATTTAAGCATTATGAAGGAGAACCAGACCCTTGCCTACATTACCTCTGCGGCCATCACGGGGCTGGATGCGGTAATTGCTGAAGACCGTCCGGATTTGATCCTGATTCACGGCGACACCCAAACGGCGGTATGCGGCGGGATGGCGGCTTTTTTTCATAAAATACCAGTGGGGCATGTAGAGGCGGGACTGCGTTCCCACAACAAATACTCGCCGTGGCCGGAGGAGATGAACAGAAGAATTGTAGACGTGGTGACGGATATTTCATTTGCGCCTACACCGGTTAGCAGAGACAATCTGTTGAAGGAAGGCTACTATGATAAGGACATCTATGTGACAGGACAAACGGCGGTGGATGCTGCAATCGCGACCCACTGCTCCGGCTACATATTTAACGAGGACATCCTGAACAGCCTGGTCA
>JAEWAA010000349.1 GCA_023391955.1 Bacillota bacterium
CATCAGAACCGACCCAAGTAACAGATATGGCAGTTCGGGATTTCAGCGAAAATCTGGAACTGTCAGACGAACAGCTTCTGGAGAGGTTTGCCTTAACCGTGGACGGAAGAAAGCTCACACCCGAAGAATCAAGACGCTTCATCGCCTTTATCCGTGCTGACCGTTCCATGAATCGCTAGGTTTTCCTTCAATTTACTCAACCCGTCATCAAATCGGCTTTGGAGTAGCCTTTGCCGTTAAACCCGCTGTCTTCAAGCTCTGACCAGGCCGCAGAGCCGCTAGCCGAGGCACTTTCGAGGTTGGCGGCTTTCCACTGTGCAAAAGCGTCTTGGGAGATACCCAGTTCCCGGACGATATGGTCCAGATCAAGAATCATCTTCATTACTAACCGCTCCTTCACAGATTCATCAGCGCTCCGCCGCTTCAAAAATCCCCGTTTATAGTAAGAGTCAAGCACCTCTTGTTGTCGTGATCAATAATGAATTTTTCTTGACGTTTTTGATTATACTTCGTTAAAACGAACCTGTAAACCGCCGCATTTTGTCGAATACCCTGATATTTTCTAGGATTTGCTTTAAACCCTTGTTCTATATAGGAAAAATTATTTTATCTTTTTCAAAAATATTATTTTTACTAATTGATAATGACTATCATTTCTCGTCCCTTATCCACATTTCGACACCGGTTAAACGCTATTTTTAAAATTACTCGACTAATGTCCGTAGCCCAACCGGTTGTTTCGACATTTCCGGGCAAATGCAATTCATTACATTTTGTTCGTTAGAGAAAACGCTTTCCGGGGGTGTTCCCTCCGATAAAAACCGCCCCCCTTTTACGTTGTGGTGCCCATTGGGAAAAGACAGTTGTTTTACTCAAATATATTAGTTCATATACCTCTTCAGGGCTTTTTTGAAACAAGCTATTCCAAAATTATTTTTATTAAATTACAATAATTATTATTGACGAAAATGTGAATGAAGCTATACTTGATTATGAACCCATCTGATGACCGGATTATCGGATGGCAGCCTGCTTACTACAAGTGAGGTGATCCTATGGAGTTTTCCCGGGTCCAGCGCCGCAAAAGCTATGAGCTGGTTGCGGAGCAGATCGAGGAAAGCATCAAGAATGGTTTGGTGAAGCCGGGAGAACGGCTGGATTCTGTCGAACAATTGAGCAAACGCTTTCAAGTCGGGCGTTCCACCATCCGGGAGGCCCTGTCCGCTCTCCGCGCCACCGGGCTGGTAGATATACGGCAAGGCGAAGGCACCTTCGTGGCCAAGCCACATGCCTCCGAAAGCACCGGTCCCCTGCGGCTGGTAGCCGGTCTGACCCGGCAGGAGGTGCTGGAATTTTTTGAGGTCCGCAAAATTGTGGAAGCCGGGGCAGCCTCAGCTGCAGCCTCCAAACGGACACCGGAGCAGCTGGCGGCCATGCGGACGGCCTTGCAGGCGATGCAGAGCACCGTCCGGGACGATCATCTGGGAGAGGAAGCCGACGCCCAGTTCCATCTGGCGGTTGCCGCCGCCACGGGGAACCGGATGCTGGCGGGGCTGATGCTGCAAATCTCCGATACTCTCCAGGCGACGATGAAGGAAGCCCGGCGTTTGTGGCTGTTCTCCGAGGACCTGACACTGGAGCGGCTGCACAAGGAGCACAGCGCCATTCTGGATGCTATCGAAGAAGGGAACGCTCCTTTGGCCGGACAGCTGATGCTGGCGCATCTGTCCAAGGTGGAGCAGCTGCTCCTGCGGCATTGGCTGGACCAGGATAAGGAATAGTCCGGATGTACTCATCAGGTCATCAGATGACTAAACGGTACGCAATACACTCTTATCTAATGAAAGGAGCAGTTGGATATGCGGGTTTCCCTGTTTATTACCTGTGTGGCGGATGCCATGTACCCCCAAGTGGGAAAAGCAGTAGTCCGCCTGCTGCGCAGATGCGGCTGTACGGTGGATTTTCCGGAGGGCCAGGTTTGCTGCGGCCAGCCGGCCTTCAACAGCGGCTATCACGAGGATACCAAAAAAGCCGCCAAGCAGCTGATCCGGGCCTTCGCCCAATCGGAATATGTGGTGACCCCCTCCGGCTCCTGCGCCGCCATGATCCGGCATCATTACCCGCCCCTGTTGGCCGATGAACCGGAATGGCATGAGAAGGCGGTGCAGCTGGCAGCCAAAACCTACGAGTTCTCCGAATTTCTGGTCCGGACACCGGGTATTGCCGCCCTTCGGGCTGAATTCCAGGGCAAAGCCACCTACCACTGCTCCTGCCATATGACCCGCACACTGGGTGTGACCGAGGAGCCGCTCCAGCTGCTCCGGCGCATTGAGGGTCTTGACTATATGGAGCTTCCTTATAAAGAGGACTGCTGCGGCTTCGGCGGCACCTTCGCCGTGAAGATGCACGACATCTCCGGCGAAATGGTGGACGAAAAGGCCCGCCGGATCATGGATACGGGGGCCACGGTGCTGTTGGGCTCGGATATGGCCTGCCTGATGAATATTGAAGGACGGCTGCGCCGGTTGGGCTCCCCCATCAAGGCCTACCATGTCGCCGAGCTGCTGGAGGAAGGGGTGAGGCGTTATGAAGCCGGACACACTGTCAACGCTTGATGAACGGGTGGAGGTTGCCATTAAGGACCCCTTTCTCAAACGCTCCTTGGCCGTAGCCCAGGAACGCTTCCGCATGAACAAGGCCAATGCCGCCGAGGTGCTTGGCAACATTGAGGAATGGCGGGAACGGGCGGAGGCTATCCGCACCCACACGGTAGCCCATCTGGACGCGTATCTGGACCAGTTCTCCACGAATGTGGAGAAAAACGGGGGCAAGGTTTTTTTTGCGGAGAGCGATGAGGAAGTGGTGCAGTACATTCTGGATCTGGCTAAGGCCAAAAACGCCAAAACCGTCATTAAGGCCAAATCCATGGTCTCCGAGGAGATCCATCTGAACCACCGGCTGGCGGAAATTGGCGTGGAGGCTATTGAATCGGACCTGGGGGAATACATCATCCAGTTGGCCGGTGAAACGCCCTCCCACATTATTGTGCCGGCCATCCACAAGAACCGGAAGCAGGTAGCGGAGCTATTCTCCCGGGTATCTGGCAAGCCTCTTCCCGAGGACACCAAGGAGCTGACCCGTTATGCGCGTACGGTGCTGCGGGACAAATTCCAGAATGCCGACATCGGCTTGTCCGGCTGCAACTTCGCTGTGGCGGAAACCGGATCGGTGGTGCTGGTCTCCAACGAAGGCAACGCCCGACTGTCCACCTCCATCCCCAAAACCCATGTGGTCCTGATGGGGATGGAGCGGATCGTGCCGGGCTGGGAGGAGCTGGATACGGTGCTTTCCCTGCTTCCCCGCTCCGCTACCGGGCAGAAGGTGACCAGCTATGTAACAGCCCTTACCGGCCCGCGCAAA
>JAEWAA010000429.1 GCA_023391955.1 Bacillota bacterium
GGTATGTCCTGACCCTGCAGGCCGCCAGGCAGCTGCACGAACCGGAAGCCTCCGCGCTGTCCCTGGAAGCGGAGCTTTGCCGGGAGGCGCTCGATGCCCAGGAGAAAGCGAATATACGCACACTCAATGAAGTCCGGGCCCGCCAGAATGACCATTACAATTACATCGTCTCTTGGTTCCATGAGGTCAAAACCCCCATTTCCGTCCTGCGGCTCCTGCAGCAGACCGGCATGGACCCGAAAAGCCTCGAGGAGGGGATTTCCCGGATTGAGCATTATGTGGACCAGGCGCTCTATTATGCCAAGCTGGACAGCTTTAATCAGGATTATGAGCTGGTGAATTGCGATCTGGAGAAACTGGTGAAGGAGTTGGTGAAAAACCATGCAAAAACCTTCATCTCCCAGAAGGTGCAGCTCCGGCTGGACCTGGCCCCGACCACCGTCCAGAGCGATGCCAAGTGGCTGGCCTTTATCCTGAACCAGCTGTTGACCAACAGTCTGAAATATACCTCCGTCCAGGGAGAGATCTCCATTGCCTTGGCCGCCACCCCAGAGGAGAAGCTGCTGATTCTCCGGGACAACGGCATCGGCATCGAGCCGAAGGATCTGCCCAGGGTGTTCAACCGCGGGTTCACCGGCACCAACGGGAGAGCCTACGCCCATTCCACCGGCATGGGCTTATACCTGGCCCAGGAGCTGTCCAGGAAGCTGGGGCACTACATTACCTGTGCTTCGGAGGTGGGCCGGTTTACGGAGATGACTGTCCATTTCCCCCGTAATTATGACGCCTATCTGGATACAGTAGCACCAACAAAGCCCTGATAAACCGCCAGCAGACGGTCTATCAGGGCTTCTTATTGGATTAACGCTGGTTGACGATCCGGTAATACAGGCTGGCGGAGGAGAGGTAGAAGAACAGATACACCAGTCCATAGATTCCCAGAATGGACACAACTATCCGCGGGAGATCCGGGAAGTCCGTTAGCGACTCCAGCATGTAATACCGGATAACCAGCCAGCTGAACACCACGGCCAGAGTCAGCGGCGGGGCGAAAATAAACACCAGCTGCTTGCGGATGGCGCTGCGTATCCGGCGGTTGTCTACGCCCAGCTTGCGGAGGACGGCATACTGCCGCGCTTCCTCCGCCGCCACCTTCAGCTGGCGGAAGTAGACCACGCTGGCCAGAGCGAATACGGCAATCAAGGCCAGGAAAGCTGCGGCGAACAGGAGCAGCGACGAGCTCTCGATCTGGACGGAATATACATCCGCATAGGAGGAGTAATACCATCCGGGCCGGGCCCCTTCTCCTGCCAGCCGGTACACCTCCGCCGACAAATCCTCCGCATGCTCCGGGTCACTGATCTGGTACAGCTCCAGCACAACAGCTTCACCAACCGGACGGGCCTGCTCGAACGCTCCATCGGAAACCACGATAACGGCAGGCTTCTTCTCCATGGAGTGGCCCGGAATGGTAGCCCAGCCGAGCAGAGCGTAATCCTTCATCTCCGCCAGCCGGAGCGTGGTCCGGGAAGCCGCACCCACTACAAACTCCGGCCGTGCTTCAGGCGGATACATCCGGGCCAGGTCCGTTCCCTGGGACAGGGAAACCGCCTCCTCCCCCCGGAGCTGCACCTGCTCATCATCTCCACGCCAGGAAACCAGGCCGTTGTAATCCTTTGCCGCCATCAGGAGCACCGGCTCCTCGTAATATTGCGGATTCTCGAATGCCATGCTCCGGTCCGTCACGGCCTGGGTGCGAATCAGCTCCAGCCTGCGGTAATCCTTCACCGAATGCTCCGACGCTTCAATGGTGCTGCGGATGGCCGAGCTGGTTCGCTCACCCGGATATTCGAAGGCGATGCCGTTGGGCACATTCATCCGCACCGCGTCGAATTGCACCCGGTAGTTTACCACCACAAAGCTGGTCAGCAGAATAATAGCCGCCCCTGCCAGCGTGATAAAGGTGAGATTGGAGGTATTCCCCCGCACCTGAAAACGGAGCGAGGATGACCACAGCACCGTATTGCCCTCGTAATAGCGCCTCCTGCGGGAAATCACACTCAAGATCCACCCGGTGAACTGCCGGAAGAACAGGTAGGTTCCCCCGATTACCCCCACTGCCGTCAAAATCATGCAAACCGTAGCATGCTCCCGCCACAGGGCGGAATTCATCCCCCGGCTTAACACAAACACCGCCTCCCCAAGCAGAAGAACAGCCAGCAGCGCCAGGACAGGGGAAGGCCGGATCGGCTTCTCCGCCGTTTCCCCGGCGTGGAACAGCTCCACCAGCTGCACCCGCCGGATGGCGATATGGCTCTGGACGGCAATGATCACGGACAGCAGCAGGAACAGGGCTGCCGTTGTGCCGATGGCCTGCTGCGGGAAGGAGAAGGAGACGGTCTGGTCATACTGCATCAGCTTCATCAGCAGCATCCCGAACAGCTTGGAGAGAAATCCGCCCAACAGGATTCCCGCAGAGAGGGAGATGCCGCTCAAGATCAAGGTCTCGTAGAAAACCATCCAGGTAATCTGCCGCTCCGACAGCCCCAAGAGCAGATACAGACCGAACTCCCGCTGCCGCTGCCGCATGAAGAAGGAGTTGGCATACAGGATAAACACGATAATGAACACGAATACAACCACGGAGGCAATCATGATGCCATTCTGGAAGTTGCCCCGGTTCTTGACCATGTCCAGAATATCCGGATTAAACATCAGTGCGGAAAATGTAAAATGAATAATAACCCCAATTATCATAGAGACCAGATAAATGGTATACAGGCGGAAATTCCGGCGGACATTGCGCAGGGTCAGGTCGAAGAGCTTCATCCCGCCTGTCCCCCCAGCATGCTTTGGGTGTCCAGAATCCGTTCATAGAAGCTCTTCCGGCTCTGCCCGCCGGCATACAATTCATTGACCACCGAGCCGTCCCGCAGAAAAATAACCCGTTGGCAATAGCTGGCTGCATAGCTGTCATGGGTCACCATGAGAATGGTGGTGCCGAAGGCGCCGTTCAGCTGGGCCAGCTGCTCCAGCAGCTGGGTGGCCGAGCGTGAATCCAGAGCCCCTGTAGGCTCGTCGGCGAACACAATGTCCGGCTTGGTAATCAGAGCCCGTGCCGAGGAGGCCCGCTGCTTTTGGCCCCCGGATATTTCATGGGGATAACGCTCCAGCACCTCGCTGATCTGAAGCGCAGATACCAAGGGGCCCAAACGGGCCTCCATCTCCCCGGTTTTGAATCCGCGCAGCGACAAGGGAAGGAGAATGTTCTCCTTGACCGTCAAGGTATCCAGGAGATTATAATCCTGAAAAATAAAGCCCACATGCTCCTGGCGGAACCGCCGAAGCTCATTTTTGTTCAAATCCAGCAGGGATTGCTCCTTTACCCAGACCTCTCCGCCGGAGAAACGGTCAATGGTGGAGAGCACATTCATCAGAGTGGACTTGCCCGATCCGGAGGGTCCCATCACGGCGGTAAACTCCCCGGCGGCGATGGTCAGGTCCAGGTTCCTCAACACCGGCGTATTGCCGTAGTGCTTGGTCAAGTTTTGGGTACGGATTACAGGTTCCATAGCGCTTCCTCCTATTCTGTTACCTACTATAGCCGGAAGGCGGATTTCTAACCATGTCTTTAAGGCGGCGGAAGGTGACAGTTTCGTCATTTTGGGGCGGAAACGGGGAGACGGAAATTCAGCGAGATGTTTAACCGTGCAAAAGAGGAATTCTGCCGCACACGCCGAAATAATGGGTATGATTCCAATTTTAAGCAATAGACCTTGATCTCCTGATTCCTGTAGCCAACTATGAAAATCCGGCTGCTCTCCTACGTATGGTATGCCTACCTCATCCTGCTGCTGTTCCGCCGGCTATCCTCCGTTCCCGCCTTCATAGTGCCGATCCGGCTGTTTACTGCAGCGCTTTTGGCCTATTCCGGCTTTGTTTTGGTTGCACCAGCCCCTTGGATCTACGTTTCCGCCGCAATAGGAATCTACCACTTGTTTTAGCAAAAGCCAATGCTGGTCCAAGCCGTGGTTCCCGGGGTGATCGGCATGCTTCAATTTATGATGGAGGGTAAGGCGATTCGGATGGAAACGGACATACCTGACTCGTTGCCGCCGGTTATGGCGGATGAAAAAAGACTGATTCAAATCCTGCACAATCTTTTGCATAATGCGCTTAAGTATACCGAGGAAGGTTTCATTACCGTCTCGGCAGAAAAGCGGGATGGGCGCTTGCTCATTCATGTATCCGATACGGGAATGGGAATGGATGCGGAAACCCGGAAAAAGGTGTTCCTTCCGTACGAGCAGGGGCCGGAGGGAGCCGGCGACGGCAAGGGCTCCGTCTTCTGCTTTGATTTGCCCTTGGCCGGTACAGCCGCTTCCTCCCCGCCGCAAAAGGAAGAGCCCGGCCGTTCCCCCGAGGTAATGGAGAACGCCGAGCCCTTCTTCCTGCATGCACATGCCGGCAATGTCACTGCCGCTGTTTCGCTGCCGCCCCATTGGCATAACGGGAAGGCCCATATCCTGGCTGTTGACGATGATCCCGTGAACCTGAGTGTGCTGGCCGGCATCCTCTCCACGGAGCCCTATTCTGTTACCACAGCCGGCTCCGCCCGTGAAGCGCTGAAGCTCCTGGGGACCAGGCAGTGGGATCTGCTCATCGCCGACGTGATGATGCCCTCCATGTCCGGTTATGAGCTGACACAGCGGGTCCGGGAATTGTACTCGGTGTCGGAGCTTCCGGTGCTGCTCCTGACGGCCCGCAGCCAGCCCGCCGATATTTATACCGGCTTCATGTCGGGAGCCAATGATTATGTGACCAAACCTGTGGATGCCCTGGAGCTGAGATACCGGATCAGCGCCCTGATCAGGCTGAAGCAATCCGTCAACGAACGGCTGCGGATGGAGGCTGCTTATCTCCAGGCGCAGATCCACCCCCATTTTTTGTTCAACACGCTGAATTCCATTATGGCGCTAAGCGAGCTGGACACGGCCAAAATGCAGCAATTGGTGTATTCGTTTGCTACTTATCTGAGGGTTAGCTTTGATTTTATGAATACGGGCGAGCTGGTGGAGCTGTCCCATGAGCTGGAGCTGGTCAAGGCCTATCTGTATATTGAGAAGGAACGGTTCGAAAATACGCTGACCGTGGTCTGGGAGGTGGAGCCCCATCTCAACCCGCCGCTGCCTCCCCTCACCCTGCAGCCGCTGGTGGAGAATGCGATTAAACATGGCATTTTCAGCAGATCCAGGGGAGGCACATTATACATCCGCATTTCCCGGCAAAACAATGCCGTCCGGTTCGAAATCCGGGATGACGGCAAGGGTATGGACCAGGGGAAAATCGACCAGCTCCTGGAGCCGACCCGGAAGGGAACCGGCGGCATCGGGATTTTCAACACCAACCGGCGTCTGATCCAATTGTACGGCCAAGGGCTGTCCATTGTGAGCAGGCCCAATGAAGGGACCACGGTTTCCTTTTCCATTCCCGATGATTGATGGTCAAGTTAAGAGGGGTTTGGCTCACCCGGCAGCGGCTCGTTGTCGGAGAAAAGGTGTGGATTCTCCTTCAGCATGTCCGACAGCACCTCGGTCATCCGCACCGTATCGCATACCCACATGAGCGCATCCCCCAGCTGGCTCCGGCGGATGGCTCCCGCACGCTCCAGCACTCCCTCCACCTTCCAGAAGTGAAGGGACCAGCGGAGCCCGCAGTGCCGGCGGGACGGTACGGGGATTTCCCTGCCGTCCGGCAGTACGGTGACCAGCGGTTCATGCCCGTCGGTCAGCCGTCCGGGAATATCCACCCACTCTTCGATCCCGTGGATGAAGGTATTGCGTTTCAGGTCTACCCCCACCAGCAGAATGGTGGCCTTGCGGTCCAGCAGCTTGCCCCAGGGGGATTCCCGGTGGCAGGGGGTATCATAGCGCTCTGCCCCCTCAACATAATCCGCCGCTTCCCGACCCAAGGCTGCAACAGAATGGGTGGGATGCAGCGAGCGGATCACCCCGGGGCGCTTGCGGAACAGCTCGGTGAGAATGCCCACGCAGGAGGGGGAGTCCTCTACCGAATAGCGAGGATTATCCGCGTTGATATACGACCAGGTATGGGTGGGCAGCACCAGCAGACCGTCCTTCATATAGTCGGACAGCGCATCCAAGACGGTATCCGCTCCGCCGTCCACCTGGCCGATGCTTTTCATGGAGGAGTGCATCAGCACGGTCCCCTCCTTGGGAATATGAGCTTCCTCCAGTTGTTTGAGCAGGCTTTCTTTGGTGTGCATCGTATGTTCTCCTTTATTGTTTGTCAGTGGTTATTCCAGCTCCAGTACCGACCGGCTGCTGATATAGGTGCCGCGGTGGATACCCTGGCAGATGGCCTTCATGGAGCCGGGTTGGTCAAAATTAAACACATGCATGGGCAGCTCATAATCCCGGGCGAGGATGAATGCCGCCTGATCCATCACTCGCAGATCGCGGGAGAGCACGCCATTGTAGTGCAGGGAGACGAACCGCCGCGCCGTTTTGTCCTTGCGGGGGTCGGCATGCAGCACACCGTCCACCCCTTGTTTGGCCACCAGCAGCGCATCGCAGCCGGTTTCAATGGCCCGCTGCACGGACGGGTAATCCGTTGTTACAAACGGCTGTCCGTTGCCTCCGGCAAAAATGACGATGTAGCCTTTCTCCAGATGATGTACGGCCCGCAAGCGGATATACGGCTCCGCCACAGAGGCGACGGGAATGGCGGTCATCACCCGGACCTCCCGGACGGTTTTGGACTTCAGCACTCCCCGCAGCATCAGACTGTTGATGACGGTGGCCAGCGTTCCGATGTTGTCCGCCTCCGCACGTTCGATCCCCCAGGCTTCCCCCATATTGCCGCGGAAGATATTGCCGCCCCCGATGACCAACGCCACCTCTACCCCCAACTCTACCACAGACAGAATCTCGTTGGCGATATGGTCCAGCCGCTCCGGCTCGAATCCGAACTCCGATGCTCCGGCCACCGCCCCGCCGCTCAGCTTGATCAATACCCGCTTGTACCTGTTCATACAACCGCCTCCTTATCAAATAAAAAACACTAAAGCGGCTTGCGCTTTAGTGTCTCCATGAAGCAAAAATATGAAATGACCAACCTCCGGGCTGAGACGGAAAAGGTCTGTATCCGGTGCCGGCGCTCCATACTCTCACCCCTTTATTGGTAGAATCAGGTTTCCAGAATTTCTCTGGTTTATTCTATACCTGGACCCGTAGGAATGCAACACCTCAATAAAATATCTTCTTTCTAATTCCCAACAGGTTGGGCCGTTATCCTTCCCTTCCGGTTGCCCAGAGAATCCGCGGATCAACCTGCCGGAACAGACGGTACGCATAAGGCACGAACCCGCGTCTGGGCCAAAACCGCGAGGATTCCAGATTGGTGATTCTCCAATCCGTAACACAGTTCACATACCCGGCCTGGCGCGCATGGACGAGGCCGTGTCGGGTGAGTGCCTTGCCTACACCCAACCCCCGGGCATGGGGTGCAGTGGCTCCCACCTCCAGGCAGATGCACGAGCCGGGCATCATCATATCGGACTCCGCCTCCTCTGCCGGAAAAAAGGCCTGAAAACCAAGCAGCTCAGCGTCCTTGACGGCAACCCACAAAAATCCCCCATCATCGTCAATGAGGGCCGCATATCCATCCTGAAACCTCTTCCGGTCCTCGGCATAGGCGACACCCCAGACAGGCTCCCGGGCTTGATGCTCCATAATGTATACCGCCGCTTGCCGGATGGCCGCTTCGTCCTCCTTGCGGGCCAGGCGGATTTCGTAACCCTCCGCCAGTTGGGGCGTTTCAAGCTCGGTGGGAATGGGTTGCACGCCGTGGACCTGCTCATATCCAAAACCCAGCCGCAGCCAGCCGTCCATGGCCTTGGCATCCCCGGCAGGCACCAGCGCATAATGCCGGAAAGCGCCATGCTTCACCCAGTCCGCGGCTGCGGCGGCATACATATCCCGGTATAGCTCCGCACTCTCCCCTTCGGCGATAGCCGCTCCGGCATACGCCACCCATACATGGCGCTCGCGGAGCTTATCCGTCTCCAGCCGGCCGATGAGATAACCGGCCAGCTCCTGTCCCCGGAACGCAGCCACTCCGCCGGCTCCCGGCTGGGCCAGCAGCTCCCCGATCCTCCGGGCAGCCAGCTCAGGCTCCTCGAACCTTTGCTGCAGGACGGGTGTACCCTGCCTCTCAGCCGCATGGCGCGCAGCCAACAGCCGGCCCGCCGCTTCCACATAAGAATGGTCAAACCCCACTATTCTCATTGGCTTCCCTCATTCCCGGATATAAATAAAAAAGCCTGACAGCATCAGGCTTTAGCTTCATAAAAAAGAGTCCGGATTTCCACCAAGACTTCAATCTAAATGATAACATAACCGCTTTGAACAGTCTAGTAAAATTTGAGCAAACTGGTAAGATAGGGGGTAAAAAAGGACGCTCCCCAATGGAGCGTCCTTGCTAGCGTTAAGGCAGATCAATAAGCATAAAGCTGGCTCCCGCGGCTGTCTGCAGGCTCAGCTCCTCCTCTCCGCTGATCCGGGCGGCGTCCCGCTTCCCCAGCGGCTGTTCCCCGTTCAGCGTCAGATCTCCCTCGATAACAAAGAGGTAAATGCGGCGACCCGCTTCCTGACGGAAGGTGAGCGCCTGCCCCGCCTCCAGTTCAGACAGATAAAGCGTCAGATCCTCGTGGATAAATGCGGTATTATCGGCATGGGTTGTGTTGGTGACAACCGGCAGCAAACGGTTTTTCATGG
>JAEWAA010000431.1 GCA_023391955.1 Bacillota bacterium
ATCCCGCACCCATTTCGCTCACCATCCCGCCGCCCATCCCGCTCCCATCTCGCCCCGCATACCAAGCCTATCCCAGCACCGCGTCGCCCTTAACTCCCCCCGCCTCGAAAGTAACGTAGCCTGCCGGGACATTATCCGGTATAATGAGGAATGTTGAAGAGTTATCAGAATATGCTTCAAGAAGAGGGATGAAGGGGACAGGCTGTAGACAAATGTAAGCGCTTAACGAGTGCGTAAACCTGACATGAGTCTAATAAAAAATCTTGCCATCCCCGATATGGAATTCTATAATGTAACATAATGTGACATGAACCTGGCGGGGATGTCGGTGGCTGCCCCTTGCAGGACAGCCCCGGCCAGATCCCGCGTAAACATGTTGACTCAGGAGGTCCTCGGAATTGGAAGAGAAAAAAAGCTCCACACTGGAACAGTTTGACCGCAATATGCGCATGACCGGCACCCGGGAGGAGGGGTTGATCTGGCTTGATCCCAAAAAAGCTCCCTTCCGCCTGGGCGGCTTTTCCTGGATCGGGCAGGACGGAGTGTACCGGCGGATGCCGCTTCATCCGGCTGAACCTTTGCCCCAGGCCGTGGATTGGCTGGCGGACCATACCGCAGGCGGGCACATCCGCTTCCGGACGGATTCCCGGGAGCTTCACATCCGGGTGAAGCTGAAGGACCGGGCCAATATGTACCATATGGCGCCAACCGGGCAATGCGGCTTCGACTGCTATATCGGCGGCCCGGGGGAGGAAAAATT
This sequence comes from Bacillota bacterium, assembly GCA_023391955.1. GTDB lineage: Bacteria > Bacillota > Bacilli > Paenibacillales > NBRC-103111 > Paenibacillus_AR. The sequence continues at coordinate 761 of JAEWAA010000431.1, forward strand.
CGCCGGCACAGCCACACTCCGCCCGGAGGAGCCTGAATATACAGCTCGACTCACCTCCTTTAAGGAACGGGAGCTGCGCAGCTACACCCTCTATTTCCCCCTGTACCAAGGGGTGCAGGAGGTGTTAATAGGCCTGGAGGAGGACGCGGAGCTGCTGGAGCCCTTGCCCTTCGCCGCCTCACGCCCGATCGTGCTGTACGGCACCTCCATCACCCAAGGGGGCTGCGCCTCCCGTCCGGGTATGGCCTACCCCAATATCTTAAGCCGCGGCATGAAGCGGGAAATGGTGAACCTGGGCTTTTCCGGCAGCGGCAAGGGTGAGCCGGAGGTGGCGCGGGCGATTGCATCCCTGCCGGACCCGGCCTGTCTGGTGCTGGACTATGAAGCCAATTGCGATGGGCTTGAACGGCTGCAGGTGACCATGCCTGCTTTTATCCGCATTCTGCGGGAGGCGCACCCCGAGGTGCCTATTGTGGTAATAACCCGGATCAGACCGCCCAAGGCGGACTGGGATGCGGAGTTCCGGGAGGCCATGCTGGCCCGGCGCGCTTACCAGCTGGAGCTGGTGGAAACCCTGCAGCGGGAAGGCGACCGGTTTATTTTTGCCATCGACGGCTATGAGCTCTTGGGAGAGCAATATGCGGAAAGTACGGTGGATGGTACGCATCCTACCGACCTGGGTTTTTTCCTGATAGCAACGGCGATTTTGCCGCAGCTGTCCCGGCTGCTCGAAGCATTTTCGGAATAAGGCGCAGGTTTATCGATTCAGGTGAAGCGGGAGGGGGAGAACAGGACAATGACATCGAGAGCTGTAAGGGCGCTTTGCTTTTTGGCGGCGGGGGCTGTGGTGCTGGCGGGCTGCGAGGGGGCGGCTCCGGGGCAAGGGACTCTGGCCGGGGCAGTCAAGGGCCAGGCTGTCTCCATTGTGGTGAACAACCTGGGCATGAACTTTCCGGCAGGAACGGACGAGAATAACAATCCCTATCTCTCCTTTATCGAAAACCGCACCGGCCTGGATATCAATGTGATTGCCCCGCCGGAGGAGGTATATGAGGAGAAGGTGAACCTGATCATGTCCTCAGGCAGCCTTCCCGATCTGGTCCATATCTATAGACCGCTCTGGTTTGACCATTATCTCCAGCAGGATGCTCTGACCCCCCTGGACGATTGGCTGGACAAGTACGGAGCCGATCTGAAGCGCCGGATCCCCAAGGAGGCATGGGACCGGGTCCGCTTCAACGGAAAAATCTACGCCATCCCCAGCCTCAACGAGGTGCGGGGCATCGAGCTGATGTACATCCGCAAGGACTGGCTGGACAAGGTGGGCCGCAAGGCTCCCGTCACGCTGGACGAATATTACGACGTCATCAAGGCCTTCACCCTGGAGGACCCGGACGGCAACGGCAAGAATGACACCTACGGCCTGACCATGGGGGAAAATCTCATCCGCTCCGCCCCCTTCTTCGGCGCCTTCGGCACCCAATTGGACAGCTGGATCCTGAAGGACGGCACCCTCCAATACGGCAGCGTGATGCCGGAGACCAAGGAGGCGCTGGCCTTCCTCGCCAGGCTGTACAGGGAAAAGCTGCTGGACCCCGAATTTGTCCTGAACCGCAACACCAGCCTGGCGCAAAAGATTGAGAACGGACAGGTTGGCCTCTATTCGGCCACCTGGTACGACACCCGGGGCGCCATCGCCAACAACAAGGCGAAGAATCCCCAGGCGGAATGGGTGTCGCTGGAATACCCCACCGGCCCGCGGGGGCAGAAGGGCGTTTACGACAAGGATCTGATCCGGGGCTACAATGTCATTCCCAAGGGAGCCTCCAATCCCGAAGGCGCCGTCCGTTGTCTGGAATTTTTGGCCGGGGATGAGGGCTATACCACCTTAAAGCTGGGCTTCGAGAATCAGATCTGGAGCATGCAAAACGGCAAAATGGTCACGGACTTCGCCCAGCATGACAAGCATTTGTACCGGGGGATTTACCAGTCCATGGTGGATGTGCTGGACCCCGAGCTGAATAAGAAACGTCTGGATTCCCTGGGGGATTTCCACTTGTACGAAAATCTCAAGATTATCGAGCAGAATCTGATACCCAATGAATTCTACGGCTCTCCCACCCCTGCCATGAGCCAGCTTTCCGGCCAGCTGCCCAATCTGCTGGAGGCTTTTACCCGGATTATTATGGGGGTAGAGCCGCTGGACGCTTTCGATAAATACGTGGCGGAGTGGATGGCTAATGGCGGGGCTTTGATAACTGAGGAGGTCAATGCCTGGTATAAGGAGAAAAATGCCGCAGCCGGAAAGGCCTTCCCATGAGGGCCCTGTGGCGCTGGGTCCGCAGCCAGTTCTCCGGACATATCCAGGTGCGGCTGACAGGATATTTTCTCCTGATTCTGCTGCCCCTTGTCATCATTAGCTTGTTTGCCGTGGAGCGTTCCCGGGATCTTCTGTACAATCAAGCTGTGGAGCGCTCCCAGCTGGCTCTGTCTTCCTCAATGGATTACATCGATTTGACACTGCAGAATATTGAAGAGCTCTCCGCACTCATCGCCACCGACCCGGCTGTGGTGCAGCAGCTGAACAAAACGGGCAAGGAGCTGCCGCCGGAGTCCATTGTGGAATTCTCCCGGATGCTCAAGCAATTGTCCAATATGAACGCCGTGAATCATATTGTGTCCCAGATTACCATTTATCACCATGCGTCTCATATGATGATCTCCACCAATTTCGGCGGCAGGCGCCTGACCTCCGAGCCCATGGAGGAATGGATGGTTCAGCCGGCGCGGGAAAAAGG
>JAEWAA010000495.1 GCA_023391955.1 Bacillota bacterium
CTGTCACCGTCGATCTGGTGGAATCGGGGCTGGAGCCCGTGGTCGAGATCATCATTAGGGACTCCGGGCCAGGGTTCTCCGAGCAGGTGCTGCAGGAGATCCGTTCCGGAAACCGCATTGTCGATGAAGAAGGGGAGCATATTGGCATCTGGAACGTTCGGAGAAGGCTGCAATTGCTTTACGGGGAGCGTGCCTCCATCCAGTGTTATAACGGATTTCCCCACGGAGCGGTTGTTGAATTACGGCTTCCTTATGAAGCGGATTACAGAGATACAGGGGGGTAATATATGCTTCAGCTCTTAATCGTGGATGACGAACAACATGCCGTGGAAGGGATCCGTTCGGGCGTGAATTGGGGAAACCTTGGAATTACCGGGGTGTTTACGGCCATGACCGTCAGACAAGCCAAAGAAGTGTTCGAACAGGAGCATATCGACATTATGCTGTGCGATATTGAGATGCCCCAGGCTACCGGCCTCGAGCTGGCGGAGTGGGTCCGCGAGAGGTTCCCCCGGACCGCAACCATCTTCCTCACCTGCCATGCCGATTTCCGGTATGCCAAACAAGCCCTGCAGCTGGGCAGCTTCGATTATATGTTGAAGCCTGTTCCTTTTGCCGAGCTGGAGTCTGTGATCCGGAAGGCGGCGGAGAAGATCCGCAAGGATACGAAAGCAGCGGAGTTTACCCAATATGGGCAATACTGGTTCCAGCATCAGCCTCTGTTGATTGAGCGGTTTTGGCTGGATATTCTGAACCAGAACGTACCGGCTACGTTAGAGGGTGTCCAGCGGGCCGCCGCGGAACGCAACATCCCATACAATGCGGGAATGACCTTCATCCCGGTGCTGGTCAACATCCAGAGATGGCATAAACCCCTTAGTCTGCGGGATGAAAAGATTATGGAATATGCCCTGAAGAAGTCCGCAGCCGAAATGCTCATTGAATCCGGAGGTACGGGTCAGGTGCTATCCATGGAGGGCGGACGTATCCTGGCGATCATTTCCACGGATGGGACGATGGATATGATCAAGGCTCTGCATGACGGCTGCGAAAAGTTTATTGAAGCCTGCCGGGGGTACTTTTACTGCGATCTGTCCTGTTATTTGGGGGAAGCTGTTCACGGTCATGAGATGTTTGCCATGGTGAACCGTTTGAAGGAGAATGACAGCAATAATGTAGCCTACAGCAACCGTGTGTTCCTCTTGTCCGGTGTGCCGGGCAAGGCCATTCCCAGCAGCCTGCCCGATATGGGGGTATGGGCTGCCATGCTGCAGGACGGGAAGTATCCCGAGGTCATGGCGGAGGCAGACGCCTTCCTGGACAATCTGATGAAGCGGGACCTGCTGGATGCGTCATTCCTGCGCCAATTCTACCAGGATTTCCAGCAAACCCTCTATTACGCTCTGCAAAACAAAGGTATTCAAGCCCACAGCCTGTTCAGCGATCCCGCCTCGATTCAATATGCCGCGGGGGCCTCCCGTTCCATTACAGGCTTCCGGGAGTGGATGGGACATGCGGTGGGGAAGGCCAGGGATTATGCCCAATCCATCGCCCAATCCCGCAGTGTGGTTGAGCGGGTTATGGATTTCATTAAGCTGCATATCGCGGAGGATCTGTCCAGAGAAGATATCGCCAATCATGTTTTTCTGAATCCGGATTACCTGACCCGCATCTTTAAGAAGGAAACCGGTATGGCCGTCTCCGACTACCTCCTGCATGAACGGCTTAAGCTGGCACAGGAGCTTTTGGCCAAGACGGACATGCCTATCAGCTCCGTAGCCTCCCATATCGGCTATTCGAATTTTTCCCACTTCTCCCGGATGTTCAAGAAGCATACGACCGTAAATCCCAACGAGTACCGGCAGCTGCAGCAGCAGGGGCAGGAGGGCAATTAGTCGGCAAATGCATAATCCCAGGTCGTTGGCGGAGCAGAGGGGGAGGAAGCCGGAGGGTACAATGAAGATACTTCGAAGGTGATCCGGTGCCAGCTGCCGGATCAGCCGGCGGGTGAATAAAGGCAAATGGGGGATAACATGAAAAAAGGTATATCGTCCGCAAGTGCACTTATCCTTGGATCCATGCTGGTTTTGTCGGCCTGCGGCAGCAATGGCGGAAGCAGTGCGCAGCCTAGTGGCGGAAGCTCCGCCAAGCCGGCGGAGAAGGCTGTGGAGCTGAATGTGGCCTATCCGATTCTCGGCGCCATTCCAAAGGAACTGAATCTTGTCCAGGATGCTATCAATAAGATTTCCCTGCAGAAGATCAATGCGACCGTTAAATTGACTCCCATCAGCTTCGGCAACTGGGAGCAGCAGGTGAACCTGATGCTGAGCAGCAACGAAAAGCTGGACCTGATGGTCGTAACCAGCAACCTGTACAGCAACTTTGTGGCCAAAGGCCAAATTGTCCCGCTGGATCAGATGCTGGAGAAGCAGGGACAGGGTATTAAAACATCCATGGATGCGGCTTACCTGAATGCGGCCAAAATTTCGGGGAAAATTTACGCTGTCCCAACGATCCGGGATTTTGCTGCCAATAACGGCTTAACCATGCGCAAGGACCTGGTGGAGAAATATCAGATTGACGTGACCAAGATCAAAACATTGGATGATGTGGAGGCAACCCTGAAGCTGATTAAATCCAAGGAGCCCAATCTGAATCCGCTGATTCCGGGCAATATCGGACGCACCATGCTGGATTCCTACCGGACCTTTGATATGCTGGGCGATTCTCTGGGTGTCCTCCCCCAATTTGATAATAACCTGAAGGTGGTTAATCTCTACGAAACCCAGGATTATGCCCAATTCGTCAAGAAGATGAGAAGCTGGTATACGTCAGGGCTCATCATGAAGGATGCGGCAACCAATAAAACCTCGCAATTCGACCTGTTGAAGTCTGACCGCGGCTTCGCCTATTTCTCCAATATGAAACCCGGCTTCGAACAGCAGGAGTCCAAGAGCAGCGGCGTGCCCGTAGTCGTGGCCAATCTTCTCCAGCCTGTTTCCACCACAACCAATGTGACCAGCATTATGTGGGGGATTCCGGTGAACTCCAAAACACCGGAGAAGGCAATGGAATTCCTGAACTTAATGTACACGGATAAGGATATCATCAACCTATTCGACTGGGGTGTGGAAGGAAAGCACTATGTGGTCAAGGAAGGCAATGTCATCGACTATCCGCAGGGTGTAGATGCCAAAACCTCCGGCTACAGCTTGAATATGGGCTATTTGTTCGGCAACCAATTCTTGTCCTACGTCTTCAACGGGGATGATCCGAAAATTTGGAACAAGATGGATGAGTTTAATAAGTCGGCTTTGAAATCCAAGGCCTTAGGCTTTACCTTCGACGCCAGCAATGTCAAAGCGGAATATGCCGCCGTGTCCAACGTAGTTACCCAATACAAGCTGCCCCTGGAAACAGGCAGTGTGGACCCGGAAACCATTCTTCCGGAATTCATCTCCAAGCTGAAGGCGGCAGGCATCGAGAAGATTATCGCCGAAAAGCAAAAGCAGCTGGACGAGTGGGCCAAATCGAATAAATAAACAGCATGCTGGTCCTGTTCCAGTGCCCCTGTCAACCGGCTGTTGACGGGGGTTCTTCATATCACATCCATAAAGGAGAACGTAAAAAATGGCAGAAGAGCAGCTGTGGAATGAACAATGGGTATTCACCCGGGATAATGATTCCCTTTACACAGGAGAGCCTATCCAAGCAGGGAAAACGGTATCGTTGCCCCATTGCTGGAATGATAAGGATGGACAAGGAGCAGATATACCTTATTACAGAGGAGTGTGCTGGTACCAGAAAACCCTGATCCTCACCCCGGAGACGGCAGGTAAGCATCTTTTCCTGGAAATCGGGGCAGCCGGGAATGTCGGTCAGGTTTATGTAAACGGCTTCTTGGCGGGAGAAAGCCGCTGCGGCTATGCCATGTTCCGGGTTCCCCTCACTCCATACCTTCATGATGGGGCAAATCTCATTTCCATCAGCGTGGATAACAGCAACCATAATGAAATTTATCCGCTGCTTGCCGATTTTACCTTCTACGGAGGCATATACCGGTATGTCAAGCTGGTGTCAGCGGATGATATCCATTTTGATCTATTGGATGGAAGCCGGGATGGGGTTTATGTGACGGCGGCTCCCCAAACCGGTGGCTCCTTTGAGCTCACGGTGCACGGTCAATTGATCAATGAAGCTGTGCCGGTTGAGGGAAGAATTCAGGTGCAGCTTAAGGACCACGGGGGCAAGGTCGTATTGGAGCTGGGAACGGAGCTGCGGCTGGAGAAGGAGACTCCCTTCCGTTTATCGGGTATGGTGGAATCCCCCATCCTGTGGGACGGTGTGGACCAGCCGTATCTGTACCAGGCGGAGATCGCCTTTTTGTCCGAGGGAGAGGTGTGGGACAAACGCAGGGTGGCGGTTGGTTTCCGGACGGTGGAGGTAACGGCGGACCGGGGGCTGCTATTGAATGGCAGGCCGGTCAAATTAAACGGCGTATGCCGGCATCAGGACTTCGGCGGTGTGGGCAACGCCATTACACGGGAGCATATGGATACGGACATGGCTCTCATCCGGGAAGTCGGCGCCAACAGCATCCGGTTGGCCCACTACCAGCATGATGATTATTTCTACAGCCTGTGTGACCGGTACGGTCTGTTGGTATGGGCGGAAATCCCCTTCATCAGTGTACCCTCCACCAAGGACCCGGAGAGC
>JAEWAA010000532.1 GCA_023391955.1 Bacillota bacterium
TGTGGGTATACGAAAATAATTCTAATTGGTATTAGTCGAATTTTGTAGGTTTATTCCGTTAAAACATCCAGATTGTTGAAGAATAAAGTCGATTTTTGGTGGATTTATGCAAGGTTTGAATTGGTCATGATATAAGAGGCAAGAATGAGTCTGGCACGGTGGAAGAAAGGTGCAAATCCAGCCGGATTCTTTGGTAAGATAAGAGTATCGCCAGGGAATAATGGTATTGAAAAGGAGGCTGGACATGCCCTATATCGTTGATTTTAAGAATGTGTCTACCGTCGGCTTGGAGTCCTCGCCTGTGGCAGTGGCGCTGGCCGGAATGCGTGCCAATGAAGCCCGCTACTTTATGAACAAATACAAGCACTCATTCACCACCCTGCCTGTCAGCGAAAGCCAGGAAAATCTGGATTACGTGAACCGGGTGCTGAAGGAAGAGCGGAATATCGAGTTTGCGGCCAAACCGCTGGAAACCTCGCGTTTTCAAGTGGAGAATATCCAGTTTACCTATGTTTTCTATGAGGACGGGCTTGGGGTTAATGTGATGTATACGGTGGACGACCCCAAGAAACGGGCGGTGGGTTTTAAGCTGTCGGAGGGCATGGAGGTACCGGCGGAGCTGGAGGGCAGGTTCAAGTTTGCCAGGCAGAAGTCCACGTTGGCCGGAACCATCAGGGGTTCGTTCTTTGTGATAAAGGGGCAATATTAAGGGCTGACAGGAAATGATAGGGTAACGGGGACCGCCTCTCTACAGGGGTGGTTTTTTATTTTAGATGGAAAACGATGTTAATTCACGTTCTTTTCGTTATGATGGGAGTAAGTAGAGACGGTTTGGAGCGGGACGGGAAGGATTCGGACGGCAAGCCGGTTCCGTTCGGCGAATACACGGCCCGTGTGAAGCTGCCTTGGACCATTCACTACAGAATCGAAGGTAAAGATGAGGCTCTGCAGCAGGAAGTGAGACACACGATTTTCACGCAATGTTATTTTACCATCGGTGCTCCCTAAGCACATGAAATAAATCGAGATCTGCCAGAGAAAGGCCATCCTGCAAAGGATGGCTTTATTTATGATAAAATGAAATCAACTATAATTCGTTTGAATGTTCCAGGAATGAAGGAGGGGTTATGATGCAATGGCAAGAAGTGAGGGAGTTATTTCCGAATCAATTTGTCTTGCTTTCCATACTTGATTACCGCGAGGAGGAAGGGAAGAAAATTATAACGGAAGTAGCACCAGTCAGAACAATATCAGATAAAGATGCGAACCGGGAGTTCTTTAATGTTGGACCGCAGCAGTTGGTGTATCATACCTCAAATGAGAAATGTATCATCCATCTACGTAACGATCCTCTAGTAAGAATGAGAAAAAAGATATGAGGCTGCATTACGATGGGAATTTGCTGACAGTTAAGCTTTCTGTAAAATTTCGTGGAAACACAATGGAAATAGATGATGTTATCGTAGATACCGGTTCTTCGCATACTGTATTCAGCCCCGATGTCCTGGATCAGATAGGGGTTACCTATGAAAATGGGGATCCTGTATATGAAGCATATGGAATCGGGGGAACTGTTCCATTTTACACAAAAATTTTGGATGAGATCATTATTGGTTTCTTGAAAATCGAGAATTTTGAAGTCGATATTGGAATGCTGCCCAAGTCTCACAAGGGCTTGCTAGGTTTAGATATTTTGAAGACGAACAGTTTTATAGTGGATATGGACAAGCTTGAACTACGATTGCCAGAAACGAACACAGACATGAAGCGGTGAAAGTGGGAGCGTATGAAACGACTGACAATTGGGCTGTTTGCCCATGTGGATGCAGGGAAAACGACGTTTGCGGAACAGCTGCTGTTCCATACCAACAGTATCAAGTCGCGGGGGCGGGTAGACCATCAGGATGCGTTCCTGGACAGCCATGATATTGAACGCACCAGAGGTATTACCGTTTTTGCCGACCAAGCGGTGATGGACTATAAAGGGGATACCTATTACCTGATCGATACCCCCGGGCACGTGGATTTCTCCCCGGAGATGGAGCGGGCCTTGCAGGTGATTGACTTTGCTGTGGTGATTGTCAGTGCGGTGGAAGGGGTTCAGGGCCATACAGAGACGGTTTGGCAGCTGCTGCGTAAGCACCGGATTGCAACCTTTTTCTTTATCAACAAAACGGACCGTACCGGCGCGGATGTGGGCAGAACCGAGGAGGATATACGCCAGCAGCTGACAGGGGAGCTTTGCCAGATACCCTCAACCTTCGATAATGGCATCATAGGTGAACCGCTGCGGGAGTTTATGGCGGAGCGGGATGAGACTGCGCTGGAGGCATTTCTGGAGGGAAGGAGTGATCCTGCATTCTGGCTGCAAACCATGCAGCGGCTCATGCGGTCGGGTTTGCTTTATCCTTGCGCTTCCGGTTCGGCGCTTCAGGATACGGGGGTTGCGGAATTTCTGGAGCAGCTCCATCTGCTGACAATTTCCGCCTATGAAGAAGGCGCCGCGTTCGGTGGGCGAATCTATAAAATTCGTCATGATGCAAGCGGAGTAAGATTAACGTTTATCAAGGCGCTGAGCGGCAGGCTGAAGGTTCGGGAGCTGCTTCAATATGAGAACGGCGGGGTTGCGGTTGAGGAGAAGGTTACCCGGATTTTCCTCGTGAATGGCCTTAAGTTCCAGCCCGTGGAGGAAGTGGCGGCAGGTGATCTGTTTGCCGTTGCCGGCTTGTCCGCCGCTTGGGCCGGACAAGGCTTGGGGATGGTATCGGACACGCTGGTCTATGAATCAGAGCCAACCCTGCAGTCCAAGGTGGAATTCGGCGATTCACTCCACGTGCAGAAGGTGCTTGGTGTATTCCGTATTTTGGAGGCGGAGGAGCCTTCACTGAATGTGGTTTGGGAGGAAAATGTGCAGGAGATCCACATCCGGGTGATGGGTGTTATTCAACTGGAGGTGCTGGAGCAGCTGGTGAAGGACCGGTTCGGCTTCGCCGTTTCTTTTGGGCAGCCGGAAATCCTCTACAAGGAAACCATCCAAGCCGGTGTGATGGGATACGGGCACTTCGAACCTCTCCGGCATTATGCGGAGGTGCATTTGCTTTTGGAGCCGGGACAGCGGGGGAGCGGGATTCAATTTACAAGCCAGTGCCATCCCGATGTTCTCAGCATGAACTACCAGCATCTGATCCGGACTCATCTGTTTGAGCGGGAGCATCATGGGGTGCTGACCGGAATGCCGGTTACAGACTTGCGGATTACCTTGGTTAGAGGCGCCGCGCATAAAGAGCATACCCATGGCGGGGATTTCCGTGAGGCGGTCTTCCGGGCGCTTCGGCAGGGGTTGGAGAAGGCGGATAATCTGCTGCTGGAGCCGTATTACGATTTCAAAATCAAGGTGGGCATCGATGAAATGGGGAGAGTGCTGTCCGACGTCCAACGGGCGTCGGGTACATTTGATCCGCCGCAGACTATGGAAGCACATGTGGTGATTACCGGAAGGGTGCCGGTTTCCACCTTCATGAACTACAGCACCGAATTCGCCTCCTTCACCCATGGGCGGGGCAGTATCCGCTGTGTATTCGGAGGTTATGACCGGTGCCACAATGCCGGGGAGGTGATTGAACGGACCGGCTACCGGAGGGAAGCCGACCCGCTGTATACCTCCTCCTCGATTTTTTGTGCCAAGGGGGCGGGGTATTCGGTGCCGTGGGATGAAGCGGAGGGGAAGATGCATCTGCTCCGGTGAAGAGTCGTTTGGCCGGTTAGCCGTTGGCTGGGCCGGCTTCTTTATCGTGGAAGGCCCGGTATCCGGCCAGGCCAACCAGAAGGGCAAGCAGGGTCAAGCCTGCTGCCAGCAGATACATGTTCACGATGCCGAACCGTTCGGCCAGTCCCGCCATTACCAAGAGGGAAATACAGAACACCAGATGCAGCAGGGTTGCCTGGGCGGAAAGCACCTTGGGCAGCATCAGCTTGGTTACGC
>JAEWAA010000554.1 GCA_023391955.1 Bacillota bacterium
CGCCCAGTTGCATGGCCACCGGGCAGGCGGCGGGAGTGGCCGCGCATTCGTCAGGTGATTACGAACCTGGTGCATAACGCCCTTAACTATACGGAAGAAGGGGGCACCATCACCATCCGCGGCGAATACGGACGGGACCGGTTGGTTATTCAGGTGACGGATACCGGCAAGGGAATTGACCCGCAGCTGCTGCCTCATATTTTTGACCGTTTTGTGAAGGGGAACGGCAAAAAGAGAAGCGCCAGGGACGGGTCGGGGCTCGGTTTGGCCATTGCCAGGGAAATCGTCATGCATCATGGAGGAATTCTGACAGTCCACAGTGAATACGGTAAAGGCAGTACCTTTCAGTTTGATATCCCGATTGAATTCATTCCAATGGTGGTGGACTAAACGTGACTTCGGAGAAGTTGCTGGTTGCAGAGGATGACCAGGAAATCAGAGATCTCATAACGCTGTATCTGAAAAAGCACGGCTTTAATGTCATTGTTGCGGAAAATGGTCTGGAGGCTCTGCGGGTATTCGAAAAAGAGCTTCCGGAGCTGGTTCTGCTGGATATAAATCTGCCGCTGATCGACGGGTTCGGCGTATGCCGGGAAATTCGCAAGATATCCAATGTGCCGGTTATTTTCATCAGCTGCCGGAATGACTCGGAGGATGTGGTAAACGGCCTGGAAATTGGCGGTGACGACTATATTGTGAAGCCCTTTGACCCCGCGGTGGTGCTGGCCCGGGTCCAGGCAAATCTGCGCCGGGCGCCGATTTTCAACCGGTCTTTGACCCAGCCGGCGGTGAAGGAAATTGCGGATGTGCTCCATTTTGGTGAATTGAGCATCGATCTCAAGAATTATGCAGTCCGGTTGGACCATGTGCCGGTGCCCTTGTCGGCCAAGGAGATTCAGCTGTTGTTTTTTATGGCGCAAAATCCTAACCAGGTCTTTACTACCGAGCAGCTGTATCATCGGGTTTGGGGAGCTGAAAGCAATTCCGATACCCGCACCGTTCTGGTCCATATCAGCAGCCTCCGCAAAAAAATCGAGCCGCAGCCCGCATCTCCGAAATTCATCCATAACATCAGGGGCATCGGCTATAAATTCAGCCCATCCGTCTGATCCTGGAGCGGCGGGAAAATTGATTTATCAGATTTTTTTATGAAATTCCCCCGAAATTCCTCAAGATTGGGGAAAAGACGCCTCTAGAGCGCTTTTTGTGAAACAATCAGCCGTTTCTCAGCCTGTGGCAAGGAGAAGGCATGGATCAGTGGAATTTTCACGGTTTGACGATGGACACAAAAAACGTATATAGTTTTATTATGTATCCATTTTGAACTTATAAAGGAGGTGTATCCTAGCCGGTCCCCTGGACGGTTAGGAGCTAAATTGGGCATAGACCCTTTACCTATGTGGGTGAAATTGGTTTTAGTATTGGTGTTTGTTTTGTTGAACGGATTGTTCGTGGCAGCGGAGTTTGCGTATGTGAAGGTTCGGGCCAGCCGGATTGAGGCGCTTGCCTTGGAGGGGAACTTCCGGGCGAAGATCTCCCACAAGATCCTTCATAACCTGAATGCTTACCTGTCCGCCTGCCAGTTGGGTATAACCCTGACCTCACTGATTCTCGGTTGGCTGGGTGAACCGACCATCTCACGGCTCCTGGAGCCGCTATTCGATATGATGGGACTGCCTGCGGCTGCGGCGCATACGATTTCGTTCATCATTGCATTTGCTATTGTTACTTCCTTTCATATCACATTGGGTGAGCAATTCCCTAAGCTGTACGCAATTCAGCAATCCGAAGCCGTGACGTTGTGGACAGCCGTCCCTGTGTACGTCTTCAACAAAATGATGTACCCTTTTATCTGGTCTCTGAACGGAGCTTCCAACTGGATGTTGCGTAAATCCGGCATTGAGCCGGGCTATGGCCACGAAACCGCCCACTCTGAGGAAGAAATCCGTCTCCTGATGCAGGAGAGCCACAAAAGCGGCCTCATCGACAAGGCCGAAATGACCCTGATGGACAACATCTTTGAATTCAGTGAAACCACAGCCAGAGAAATTATGATCCCGCGGACGGAAATGGTGTGTTTGTACGCCAACCTGTCCATCGAGGACAACATCGAGATCGCCATTCAGGAAATGCGCACCCGCTACCCTGTTTGCGACCCTGACAAGGATAATATTATTGGGTACATTCATATTAAGGATTTGTTCAACCCGCGGGACCGCATCCGGGATATCCGCAGTGTGCTGAGACCCTTGGCTACTGTTCCGGAGAGCATGTCCATCAGCACGCTGTTGACGAACCTGCAGCGCAAGAAACACCAGATGGCCCTCTTGATTGATGAATACGGCGGTACGGCCGGTCTGGTCACCGTCGAAGACATTCTTGAAGAAATTGTCGGCGAGATCCAGGACGAATTCGATGAGGAGCGTCCCAGCATTGAAGCCCGGGATAACCAGGTTTATTCGGTTGACGGACTGCTGCTTATCTCTGAATTTAACGATTTCTTCGGAACGGATATCAGTACGGAGGAGTACGACACCATCGGTGGCTGGGTGTATTCCCAGATGGAAATTCCGCCGCGGAAGAACGACAAGATCCTTTATGAGAATGTGGAATTTATAATAGAAGAAACCGATAATCTCCGCATTGCCCGGCTTCTGGTCCACAAGGTGATTACCGGAAACGAGGAGCAGGTGGAGGAGATCGGCGCGTAACCCGGCGTTACTCCCTTGCAAATTCAGCAGCAGGATGATACACTTCATGGCAACAGCATGATAATTTCATATCGAAGTTACTTTCGGGGCAGGGTGAAATTCCCTACCGGCGGTGATCCGTAAGGCGGAGTGGCGCACAAGCGCACTCCAGCACCCTTGCGGTCAGTCCGTGACCCGGTGAAGCTGGCTGATGCCCGGCGCCTCTGGCGCTGTTCACCGGAGGACTTGGTGCAACTCCAAGACCGACAGTATAGTCTGGATGGGAGAAAGTGATTTTCGTATCCGCGTTTTATTGGCATAGGCAAGTTCCTTTTTTCACATGTTAAAAGGAAACAGCTCTATTCGGTATGCGCCGGTACGGACCTCTGAACTGTCCCCTTTCCATTTTGTGGAGAAGGGTTTTTTTGATTTTGCGGATGAGGAGGGGAAGCATGAATACCCAGGATGTAATGAATGATGAATGGTATATGCGGCTGGCGCTGCAGCTGGCTGCCGGAGCGGCAGGGCAGACGGGGATTAATCCGGTGGTAGGCTGTGTCATCGTTAAGGATGGACGTATTCTCGGCATGGGTGCGCATCTGCGCCGGGGCGGGGATCATGCGGAAATTCATGCTCTTCGGATGGCAGGCGGAGAGGCGGCCGGTGCAACAGCTTATGTCACCTTGGAGCCATGCAGCCATTACGGCAAAACACCTCCCTGTGCCAAACGGCTCATCGAGGCTGGTGTTATCCGGGTAGTAGCTGCTGCCAAGGACCCCAACTCCTTGGTTTCCGGTAACGGGCTGGCGATGCTGGAGGGAGCAGGGGTAGAGGTTGAGTCGGGCATCCTGGAGCAGGAAGCCACGCAGCTGAATGAGGCGTTCAATCATTATATTGTGCACCGCACTCCCTTTATCACGTTGAAAACAGCCAGCACCCTTGACGGACGCATTGCCAGCCGGACCGGTGACAGCCGGTGGATAACAGGAGAAGCGGCAAGGGAATACGTGCATACGCTGCGGCACCGCCATCAGGGGATTATGGTGGGCGTCCAGACGGTGATTGCGGATGACCCTTCCCTGACCACCAGACTTGATGTTCCAGGCCTTGATCCGGTACCGGTCATTGTGGATTCCAAGCTGCGGATTCCCGAGGATGCCCGCCTGCTGGAGCGTCCCGGAGCCATTGTACTCAGTACATACCAAGCTCCTCCTGACAAAATCAAACGTCTTGAGGATAGGGGGCACCGGGTGCTGCTAACCGGCTTCGGGCCTTTTGTGGATCTGGTGGAGGCCATGCGGCTGCTGGGCGAACGGGAGATTGCCTCCGTGCTCTTGGAAGGCGGCGGCAAGCTGAATGGGTCCATGCTGGAGGCTCGCTTAATCCATAAATGCATATTGTTTTTCGCCCCGAAAATTATCGGGGGAGCGGGCGCCCCGGGAAACTTTGACTTCGCCGGTTTTGAAAAAATGGGGGATGCCGTGGTTCTGGAGCGGTTGAAGGTGGAGCAGATGGGCCAGGATTTGTGCATCACCGGTTATCCCCGCTACGGACAGGCTGAAGAAGAGCCGGCTGGAACGGATTGACCTAGAGAGGATGGGGCGCCATGTTTACAGGAATTATAGAAGAAATGGGCCGTATGCGGCGGGTGTACCGCCAAGGACAGGCTATGATGCTGACGGTGGAGGCCTCCAGGGTGCTGGAGGATGTGGCTATAGGCGACAGCATCGCCGTAAATGGTGTGTGTCTGACCGTTGTAGCTTTTGACAGTGACTCCTTCACGGCGGATGTGATGCCGGAAACCTACCGCCAGACCAATCTGGGAGAGCTGCGGTCCGGCAATCCGGTGAATCTGGAGCGGGCCATGGGCGCCCAGAAGCGCTTCGGCGGCCATATTGTGCAGGGCCATGTGGACACCTCCGGGCGTATTGTAAGCCGGCAGCCGGAGGAGAACGCCGTAGTGTTCACTCTGGAGCCGGATGACAAAAGCATGCTCCGGTACGTGCTGGCCCGCGGCTCTATTGCCATAGACGGCATCAGCCTGACGGTAATTCGTACAGATAATGAAACCTTCGCCGTCTCCATTATTCCTCACACTTTAGCTGAGACGGTGCTGGCTCTGAAGGGACCCGGGGACCGGGTCAATCTGGAGGCCGATATCCTGGGCAAATATGTGGAGCGGCTGCTCAGCTTCCAAAGCGGGGAGCAGCAGGGGGCAGGCCCAGGACGGAAAAGCGGAGGTTTGACTGAAGCGTTTCTGACAGAAAACGGATATATATAACCTTCCCCCAAAAGTGAAGCAAAGCTTTGTAGCGTAGTCCGATTACTTTTGGGGGAGCCCCCCTGAAACATGTAAATACCTAAAGGGAGTGATGGAGATGGAAGAGAACAAGACGCTGGATAGCATTGAGGAAGCGATCTATGACCTGATGCTGGGCAAACCGGTTCTGGTAGTGGACGACGAGGACCGGGAGAACGAGGGAGATCTTATTGTGCTGGCGGACAAGGCGACGCCGGAGGCAATCAATTTTATGATCCGCGAGGCCAGAGGTCTGGTCTGTGTGCCCATCACGGAGGAGCGGGCCCGGGAGCTGCAGCTGGATTTGATGGTCCACCACAATACGGATTATCATGGAACAGCCTTCACGATTTCCGTGGACCATACGGACACCACCACCGGCATCTCGGCCTTTGAACGGGCACGAACTGTAAAAGGGCTTATTGATCCGTCGTCCCGGCCCCAGAATTTCCGCCGTCCCGGCCATATCTTCCCGCTTATCGCCAAAAAAGGGGGTGTCCTGCGCCGCGCGGGCCACACGGAGGCAGCCATTGACTTGGCCCGGATGTGCGGCTCTTACCCTGCTGCCGTGATCTGTGAGGTGGTCAAGGAGGATGGCACCATGGCCCGGCTTCCTGATCTGCGGATTTTTGCTCAGAAGCATCAGCTGAAGCTGATCTCCATCCAGGATCTGATCCATTACCGCAACGAAAAAGAAAACCTGATCAAACGCGAGGTAGAGGTCCGGCTGCCCACGGATTTCGGCGATTTCACCGCTGTTGCCTATACCAATGAGGTGGATGACAAGGAGCATGTGGCGCTGGTCAAAGGCACCATTAATCCGGATGAGCCTGTGTTGGTCCGGGTCCATTCCGAATGCTTGACCGGAGACGTGTTTCACTCCCATCGCTGCGACTGTGGCCCTCAATTGGCTTCCGCATTGAAGCAGATTGACGAGAATGGCTCAGGAGTTCTCCTGTACATGCGGCAGGAGGGCCGGGGGATCGGCTTGATCAATAAGCTGCGGGCCTATAAGCTTCAGGAGCAGGGAATGGATACAGTGGAGGCCAATCTTCAGCTGGGTTTTGGGGCGGATTTACGGGATTATGGGATCGGCGCGCAGATATTGAAGGACTTGGGCGTCGAAAAAATCAGATTGTTGACGAATAATCCAAGAAAAATTAAAGGATTGGAAGGATACGGGCTGCAGGTTGTCGAAAGAGTAGCGTTGCAGATGCTAGAGAACATCGACAATACCCGCTACTTGCACACCAAACGGGAAAAGCTCGGACACCTGCTTTCGTTTCAGGATGATTTGGCTGCCGCTGCTGCAACGGAAACCGAAAGGATGAGATGAATATGGGACACACGTATGAAGGACATTTAGTATCAGAAGGCCTGCGGTATGGAATCGTCATCGGCCGGTTCAATGAGTTTATTACGGCGAAGCTGTTGGGCGGAGCGCTGGA
This sequence comes from Bacillota bacterium, assembly GCA_023391955.1. GTDB lineage: Bacteria > Bacillota > Bacilli > Paenibacillales > NBRC-103111 > Paenibacillus_AR. Next base: position 6,438 of record JAEWAA010000554.1, read on the forward strand.
CGGTCTGAAGCGCCACGGCGCCAAGGATGAGGAAGTAGAGGTGGCATGGGTGCCGGGCGCCTTCGAGATTCCTCTGGCTGCCCAACGCATGGCCCAAAGCGGCAAGTATGATGCCGTGATTACCCTGGGTGCTGTTATCCGGGGCTCCACACCGCATTTTGACTATGTATGCGCCGAGGTATCCAAGGGAGTGGCCGCCATCAATATGAAGCCCGGAGTGCCCACTATTTTCGGCGTATTGACCCCCGACTCCATCGAGCAGGCAGTGGAGCGCGCAAGCACCAAAGCCGGCAATAAAGGCTGGGATGCTGCGGTAACGGCGATCGAAATGGCCAACCTGCTGAAGCAGCTGCCGTAAGTAAGGAGCGAATGACCCATGAAGGTGACCTTCAAGCTCGAAACCTTCGAAGGCCCGCTGTACCTGCAGCTGCACCTCATCGATAAGGCGGAAGAGGATATTTACAATATCCCTATCAAGGAAATTACCTACCAGTATCTGGAGG
>JAEWAA010000626.1 GCA_023391955.1 Bacillota bacterium
ATTTTCTTGCGTGTTTTATCCACAATTAATAGACGCACTCCTGGTGTCCGTTAGACTACAGATTGGTGCTAAAAGTACCAAATAGGGACTCTGGTGTCCGTTAGCACAGCGTATCAGATAAGGGTTAGTGGGAGTGCCGTAAAGCAGCAAGCAGTAGAACCATTATGACTCCAGGAGGAGACCATGAGCTTTTTTCGTAAACTAAAAGAGAGCATTTCCAGCAAAACCGAAGCGGTCACCACGGTATTTAAGGAAGGGCTGGCCAAAACCCGGGATGCGTTTGTGGAAAAGGTGGAGGACCTGTTCGTCCGCCGGAAGAAAATTGACGAGGAATTCTACGAGGAGCTGGAGGAAATTCTCATCGGCGCCGACGTAGGTGTGAATACGGTAATGGATTTGATGGATGAGCTGCGGGCGGAGGTCAAAAAGCGCCGGATCGAGGATGCCTCCGATCTGCGTCCGATTCTGTCCGAGAAGCTGATCGGGCTGTTGGATGCGGAAGGGGATGCCACCCTGACCATGGCCCCCTCCGGCCTGACGGTAATCCTGTTCGTAGGCGTCAACGGCGTGGGCAAAACCACCACCATCGGCAAGCTGGCCCACCGCTTCAAGCAGGAGGGTAAAAAGGTGCTGATGGCAGCGGGAGATACCTTCCGTGCCGGCGCCATTGAACAGCTGGAGGTGTGGGGCCAGCGGGTAGGCGTGGATGTGATCAAGCAGCAGGCCGGCGCTGATCCCGCGGCGGTCATGTTCGACGCCATCCAGGCGGCAAAAACCCGGGAGGCGGACATCCTTCTGTGCGATACGGCCGGACGGATGCAGAACAAGTCCAACCTGATGGAGGAGCTGAACAAAATTTTCCGCGTAATCAAGCGGGAAATTCCCGATGCTCCCCATGAGGTGCTGCTGGTGCTGGACGCCAACACGGGACAAAACGCGCTGCAGCAGGCCCGCCTGTTCGGAGACAAAAGCGGCGTGACCGGACTGGTGTTGACCAAGCTGGACAGTACGTCCAAGGGTGGCATCGTCATCGCCATCCGCCAGGATATGAACATTCCGGTGAAGCTGGTGGGACTGGGCGAGAAGATGACCGACCTGCAGGATTTCGATTCGGAGCAGTTCGTGCATGCACTGTTTGCCGGTCTCGTGACGGAAGTGCCGGACGAGAAGTAAAGAGATGGGGTGGCCCGCAAGTGTGGGCTGCCTCTTTTTTGTTATGTGGGAGCGTTGGCTCCGGGAAACCAGCCCGGATAGCGGAAGCTGATTTCCGTTATCTTGGCCGCGGACCCCGGGCAGGCATCAATAGCGGAAGCATGCTTCCGCTATTGCCTGTTTGCCTGGCGTTGCCTGCAGCAGCAAGCCGCCATAACGGAAAAACCTTTCCGCTAACGCTACCGTGCTGCTTCCGGATCACACTTAGCGGAAAAACCCTTCCGCTAAATCCCCGCGTGCCCTTTTTGGGCTCCATCGAAACGGATTAGCGGAAGGCAAACTTCCGCTATTAGCCACGTCTGGCTGATAAACCCTGCATAAGGGAAGGCGAAATTCCGCTATTGCAGCATCATAACGAGAATTTTGCCCGCTGCACAGCCAATAGCAGAACATACCCTTCTGCTAACCGCCATCAACCGGGTACTCCGGCCCAATAGAGGAACTTCACCTTACGCTATCCGCCATCATCCCGCTGCTCCCGCCAAATAGCGGAACTTACCCTTCCGCTAACCTGCTATCCCCACAGCCGGATGCCTTCCCGCCCCTGCACGCAGCAAAAAACCTCCTCCCGTGCAACTGCCGCAGCGGGAAGGAGGTTTACACTCTCCGGTTTTATTTGCTTTTGTCCTTGCCCTTTTCCTTGTGTTCCTTCGCCACCGGCGGCTTGCGCTCGATGGCCTTCTCCAGCGCCGGGGTCAGCTCATCCTTGATTTTGGCGATGAGCTCATCCTTGGAGATTCCCTTCTCGGCGGCAATCTCCGCCAGGGATTTCCCGGTTTTGAGCTGGGCCACCAGCTCATCTTTGCTCATGCCGAGCATCCCGGATAGCTTCTCCGGCCCCAAATGGGGAATCAGGTCTCCCCGCTTGTGGTGGGGATGGCCGGGCTCTTCTTCGAAGAGGCCCTTATGCTTCAACTGCTGGGCCAGATGGCTTTGCATTTTGGTCTTGATGGTATCGGCACGCTCACGGGTCAGCTTGCCGCTTTGCACGGCCTCCTCCAGCTTCGCCGAACGGCCGGCCATAATCTTTTCCACAAGGGCAGCCTCGCTGATCCCTTTTTCCTTGGCAATGTCCACAATGCTCTTCCCGGACTTCAACTGATCGGTTAGGGCTGCTTTCTCGATACCGAGAATCTGCGCCGTTTCCTCATAGAAGTGGGGTCCTGCTTTATGCAGCTCCACAGCCTGCTTGCGCCAGCGGTTCTGGAGATCCTTCAGGCTGGCATAACGCTGTACTTGCTGGCCCTTGGCGCTCAGGCTGAAGGAACCGGCTGCGGAGGCGCTTGCGCTCCCGCTACCCACCAGCAGACATCCGGACAGCACCAGGGATAAAGCCACCGCGCTTGTTAACGTTTTTCTGGCATAGAGGGAATCCAATGCCATCACCTTCCTGTTCGTTTAGGCCATAGTATATCCGTATACCTGTTGATTATATCCGCCCAACCTTAAGATTAGGTTAATCCACCATGTTAAATTGATTACAAATCAGATTACCGAAGGATTACAACATATACGCAGGAAGACAAGACCGCGTTGCGTCCGCAAATCCTAATTTTTTCTTAAGAGGATAATTGTATTCGCTTACATTTTTCGTTGTCCGGCAAATAAATAGTCAATAAACCAAGTTGCTAAAACATACATTTCATAATAAGATGGAGGAAAGCATTAATTTTCAGAACATTCAGTAAAAGTAATCATTCTAATCATTCCCAAATCTGAGTCTACTTGTTTTTTAAGCCGGAAACGGATCAATGAAACATGGGGAGGACCACCATCAAGGAGGGATTGCCGTGAATAAGAGTCATGAGGTGGAATATTGCAACCTGGAGCTGAGATTTGATCGACGGCAAATCCGCTTTTTCATTAAGGCGTTGATTCAGGAGGGGTTTTCCCTGTACTGGAACGAGAGCGATCAGCATTTTATCATTTCCATCCGGTCGGGGCGCAAGCTGGTGAAGCTGAAATTTCAGCGGGTCGGTGATAAATACAAAATTGTGGGTAATTATTCCATAAAGGACGAAAAGCTGGCGGAGCTCATGGAGAAAATGATCGGGGATACCCGCGGCCATGCCATAGTCAAACGTTTCCGGGACCGGCAGATCCTGATCGAAAACATTATGTTCGGGGAAATCATCCGGTCGGTGGAGATTTCGGGGGTGGAGCATAAGGTGTTATTCCAACGGGAGCCAATGGTTACGACGGAGCAGATCATTCAGGCGTTTAAGTCCAAGCGCGCGGAGGAACGGGCGCCGGTGCTGAAGCTGGAGATGGACTACGAGCTATCCACTCTGTATGACGCCATGATGCTGGGGGACACGGAAGCGGTGGAGAAATCCAAAAGCCGGCTGGAAGAGATGAGACGGGAGTTGATCATGCTGGAATGCTGAAAGTTAGCCGAAATTTAAAAAGGTGAAAAGAGTCCGGACAATAAGTCGGGCTCTTTCAATTTTTTGGATTGTTAACGTGTGCATGATGTGGTATCATGAGTATCGAGGTGAACGCGATGAACGTTACAATCAAGGATATCGCCCGGTTGGCGCAGGTCTCCCACACCACCGTATCACGGGCGTTGAACGATAGTCCCCTGATTAACTCCGAAACCAAGGAGAAAATCAAGCAGCTGGCACAAGAGATGGGTTATACCCCCAATTTCAGCGCCAAAAGCCTGGTCATGGACCGTTCCTATAATATCGGTTTATTCTTCTCCACATTGAATACCGGCACATCGGCCGGGTTTTTCTATGAGACGGTTCGGGGTATTAACAGTGTAGTGAAGGATGCGTACAATCTGGTGGTGCGGGGGATCGACGACTACGAGCATTACCGCAGCATTCACCGCAAGAGCTTCGACGGCGTGATTGTCATGAGCCAAAGCGCCAAGGATGACCCTTTCCTGCATCATTTATCCGAAGCGGGAATTCCCCATATCGTGCTGAACCGCAAGGTGGAGGGATTGAAGGCCATCAATATTCTATCCGACGATTCCCACGGCTCCTATAGGGTCGTGAATCATATGATCAAAAAAGGGCATCGCCGCATTGCGATTATCTCCGGTAAGCAAAACTTCCATTCTACTGTGGAGCGGAGGGACGGCTTTGTCCGCGCATTGCAGGATGCCGGAATTGAATTGAAGGAATCCTACCAGGTTGGGGCAAGCTATGACTTGAAAAGCGGGTATACGGCTATGCTGCAGCTGCTCGAGCTGCCGGAACGGCCAACCGCCGTTTTTTGCATGAATGACGATATGGCGGTGGGCGCTGTGAAAGCGGTGTTTGACGCGGGACTCCAGGTCCCCGGGGATGTCTCTGTGGCGGGTTTTGACGACAGCATGTTCTCCGCTTACCTGTCCCCGGCCTTGACTACGGTCAAGCGGCCTATTGAAGAAATCAGCAGACAAGGGGCGCTGGTGCTCCTGGAGAGCATCGAGCAGAAAACCCTGGCTCCGGATATTATCTATCTGCGTACGGAGCTGGTGGTGCGTGAATCGGTAGCAGAGCCAACAAAGGCTTAGCTCATAAATCAGGGAACTTGGCAAGGAAAATACAACGGCTCAGCCAATTCGATACTCCTAACCGCTTTTTGACGCCTGACGCGAAAGAAAGCTGTGGGTATAGGGCCGGTGTTTTTTGCCAAACCAAACCCTATGTAAGCGAGAACTAACCAAATTATGGAGGCGATTGACTGTGGGTGTCTATGCTAAAGCAATGGAAGGTTTGAAAAAAGGCGAGACAACTGGAGATTGGGGCGTAAAAATTTATCCGGGTTCTTATACGGTTCAAGACGGCGCTACCCTGCTCATGGTCAAACACGGCGATGAAAAGTTCATCCTGGCCGCAGGCAGCGGGTCCTTCTACGATGAATTGACCGGCCGGGAAGAGGACGGCGGCAAAATCTGTCCCCTGACCCACGAGAACCGGCTGGTGCTGAATAAATACCTCCTGTACACCGTACCGCGGGCCTTCGGCACAGGAATCTCCACCATCGGCTTGGGCGACCGGCTGGGACTGGCTTCCCCGGGTCATATCCAAACCGTCCGCGGACGGGATATCCGCCCGATTCTGGCACAGCAAAGCATCCGCGAACTCAGCCTGACAGGCCGCGACTACAACCAGGTTGTGGACGCAGCATGCTTCGCCGCATTCCAAGAGGGGTACAAGGACGGCTTCGGCGCCGACGGTGACCACCTGAAGGTAGAGGCCGACATCAAGATGTCTCTGGACATGGGCTTCACCATGCTGACGCTGGATTGCTCCGAGAAGATCGACAACACCATCGAAGGATTGTCCGATGCTGAGCTGGAAGCCAAGTATCTGACCGTATCCGAGGAGCGCCGCAGCTACTACGAGAAGAAATATCTGGACCTGGAATTTGAAGCCAAGGAGCACCGTCTGACCTTCGACAAGAAGAGCCTGATGAAGAATGTGCTGATTTATGGTGAAGCCATTGAATTTATGGTCTATATTTACGTAACCTATATTGTCAATGCAGGACGTGTGGTGGATTTTGAAATTTCCATCGACGAAACGGAAACCCCGACGGATCCCGCCTCCCACTATCTGGTGGCCAAGGAGCTGTACGACCGGGAAATCTCCATCCACAGCATGGCGCCCCGCTTCTGCGGCGAATTCCAGAAGGGCATCGATTACATCGGCGACCTGGTGCAATTCGAGAAGGAGCTGGAGGTTCACGCAGCCATTGCCGACCAATTCGGCTACAAGCTCTCCATCCACTCGGGCAGCGACAAGTTCTCTGTCTTCCCGCTGGTTGCCAAACATACCACAGGCCGTTTCCATGTGAAAACTGCCGGCACTAACTGGCTGGAGGCTGTTCGCATCGTGGCCAAGTTCAACCCGCAGCTCTACCGGAGGATGCACGCGTACGCGCTGGAGCATTTCCTGGAGGCCAAGGCATACTATCATGTGACCACGGATATTACCGCCATCAAGCCGCTGGAGCAAACCGAGGACAGCGCCCTTCATACTTACATGGACGATAACAATGCCAGACAGCTGCTTCACATTACTTACGGATTGCTGCTGCAGGCGAAGAACGAAGCAGGCGAGCCCCTGTTCAAAACAGAGTTTTTCCATACCTTGTCCGAGCAAGAGGAGCAGTACGACGCTGCTTTGGCCGGCCATATCGGGAAGCATCTGCGCCTGCTGAATAAATAAAGACCTACCCACTTCAATATACGGAGGTTATAGTCATGAGCATCTTGGAAACACTGCTGCGCGATATTCCGGTACCCCGTGTCGTGCGCATCCGCCAGCGTTTTGATAATACGAAGCTTGCCGATCCGGTTGCCACCCTCCAGGAAGAGCTGAAAAAACCGGGAACGCTGGACGCCATTAAACCTGGCCAGCAGGTAGCGGTTGCCGTAGGCAGCCGGGGCATCGCCAACATTGCGGCCATCACCCGCGCTACCGTGGACGCCATCAAGGCCATCGGCGCAGAGCCCTTCATCGTGCCTTGTATGGGCAGCCACGGCGGGGCTACAGCTGAAGGCCAGAAGGAAGTGCTGCATCACCTGGGCATCGATGAGGACACCATGGGAGTCTCCATCCGCTCCACCATGGAAGTGGTGAAGCTGGACGAACTGCCTAACGGCCTGCCGGTTTACGTGGACAAATATGCCAACGAAGCCGACGCTATTGTTGTCATCAACCGGGTTAAACCCCACACCGCCTTCCGCGGCCGGATCGAAAGCGGGATCATGAAGATGATCTCCATCGGACTGGGCAAGCAAAAGGGCGCCGAAGCCTGCCATCAGCTGGGCTTTAAGTACATGGCCGAGAATGTGCCGGCGATGGCCAACATTATGCTGAGCAAGCTGCCCATTGTATTCGGCATCGCGCTGATTGAGAATGCCTACGATGAAACCTGCGGAGTGGAGGCTCTGCCCGCAGCGGATATCGAAAGCCGGGAGGAGGAGCTTTTGAAGGAAGCCAAGTCCCGCCTGCCGCGGATTCTCTTCGATCAGCTGGATGTGCTGGTGATCGATTACATTGGCAAAAACATCAGCGGCGACGGCATGGACCCCAATATCACCGGCCGGTATCCCACTCCGTACGCCCATGGCGGTCCGGATGTGACCAAGATGGTGGTGATGGACCTGACGCCGGAAACCAAGGGCAACGCCAACGGTGTGGGCACAGCGGACTTCACTACCCAACGTCTGGTGGACAAAATGGACCGTCCGGCTACCTATGCCAACGGCCTGACCTCCACCGTGTGCGCACCCACCAAAATCGCCACCACCCTGGCCAACCAGAAGCTGACCATTCAGGCGGCGGTGAAAACCTGCAACATTCTGGACTACACCACCTGCCGGCTGGTCCGTATCCGGGATACCCTGCACCTGGGTGAAATCGAAATCTCTGAAACCCTTCTGGAGGAGGCCAAGCGCCACCCGGATATTGAAATTCTGTCAGAGCCCTATGAGCTGGCATTCAACGAGGAAGGGGATCTTTTCTAACATGAGTCAACTGGCATCGAAGCCTTATATTCTGGCAGTAGATATCGGCACCACCAGCGCCAAGACCCTGGTGATCCGCGGAACGGACGGCCACGTGATGGCCGGCCATTCCGTGGAGTACCCCATGTTCACCCCCCGGGCGGATGTGGCGGAGCAGGACCCGGACGAAATCTGCGAGGCCGTAACCGGAGCGGTGGCGGCAGTGATGACCAAAGCGGACATTCCGGCAGAGAAGCTGTTGTGTATCTCCTTCAGCTCCGCTATGCACGGACTCATCGCCGTAGATGAGCAGGGCAAACCGTTGACCAACCTGATCACCTGGGCGGATAACCGGGCTGTGCAAATGGCGGATATCATTAAGAAGGAGCATAAAGGCCGCTCCATCTACATGCGTACAGGTACGCCCATCCATCCCATGTCTCCCTTCGTGAAGCTGGTATGGATGAAGGAAAGTATGCCGGATATCCACCAGAACGCCTACAAGTTCATCGGCATCAAGGAATATGTCATGCACCGCTGGTTCGGGCAGTATGTGGTGGATTATTCCATCGCCAGCGCCACGGGGCTGTTTAATCTGAACCATCTGGAGTGGGATAAGGAAGCGCTGGCTCTGGCCGGCATTACGCCGGACCGCCTGTCCACTCCCGTCTCTACCGTCCATGTGCTGGAGGGGATCGAAGCGGGAATTGCCCGCCGTATGGGCATCCAGCCTTCCACTCCGGGTGTGGTCGGTGCATCTGACGGCGTGTTGGCCAACCTGGGCTCCGGCGCCTTCGAGCATGGCGTCTGGGCCGTCTCCATCGGCACCAGCGGCGCTGTGCGGGCGGTGACCCGCAAGCCCTTGACTGATCCGGAGGGGCGCCTGTTCTGTTACGCCCTGAAGGAGGACTTCTGGGTGGTGGGCGGCGCCATCAACAACGGCGGCATTATGTTCCGCTGGGTGCGGGACACCCTGGCGACACTGGAGGCCGAGGAGGGGAGACGCCGGGGAATGGACCCCTACGACTACCTCACCCAACTGGCCGCATCGGTGCCTGCCGGTTCCGGCGGTCTCATCTTCCTGCCCCTGCTGGCAGGAGAACGGGCGCCGTACTGGAATGCCAATGCCAGAGGCGTATACTTCGGCCTCTCTCTGGCCCACACCAAGAGCCATATGATCCGCGCTGTGCTGGAGGGGGTTATGTACCGCATCCACTCCGTGGCGGAGGCATTGACCGGTCTGGTGGGCGAGCCTGAGGAAATCCGGGCGTCCGGCGGTTTTGCCCGCTCCGAATTCTGGCGCCAGATGCTTGCGGATGTCATGGGCACCACATTGTCCGTTCCGGACGCCATCGAGGCATCCGGACTGGGAGCAGCCCAGCTGGGGCTGTTCGCCATGGGCGAGGTCAAGGATTTCTCCGGCATCCACAATTGGGTCAAAGCGGGTACGCGGCATGTGAAGCATCAGGAGAACCATGACGTCTATAAGCGTTTGACACCCCTTTACCAAAAAGTGTATCATCAGTTGAGCCGGGAATTTGACGAAATCGCCGCATTCCAGAAGGAGCAACTGTAGTTTCTTCAGCTTCAGCTTCGTCAAATTTTGAATACGGGAAGGAACGATTCAGGCGTGAACATGTTCGATTTAACCGGAAAAACGGCTGTTATTATCGGCGGCAACAGTACACTCGGCGGCTCTATGGCAGAAGGTTTAGGCGCGCATGGCGCCAATGTGGCCATCGTCGGGCGCAATCAGGAGAAGTCTCTGGCGGTATGCGCCAAGGTGGAGGCAGCCGGCGGCAAGGCCAAGGCCTTCCAGGCGGACGCCGTTAATCCTGACGATCTGAAGCGTGTGCTTCAGGAGGTGCTGGACTGGACCGGACACGTGGATGTCCTGATGAATTGTCCGGGCGTCAACAGCGCCACTCCATTTTTTGAGCTGTCCATGGAAGAATGGGACAAGATTATGGATGTGAATCTCAAGAGCGTGGTGCTGGCCTGCCAGATTTTCGGTAAAGTCATGATGGAATCCGGTAGAGGGGGCAGCATCATCAATATCTCCTCCGTATCCTCCGGCCCGCCGTTGTCCAAAGTGTTCACCTATTCCGCCTCCAAAGGCGCGGTCAACAATGTTACCCAATATCTGGCCCGGGAATTCGCTCCGGGCGGCGTCAGAGTCAATGCTATTATTCCGGGCTTTTTCCCGGCGGAGCAGAACCGCCAGATCCTCTCCGCTGAGCGGATAGAGAGCATTATGCGGCATACGCCCATGGGACGTTTCGGCACGGCCGACGAGCTTCAGGGAGCAGCGGTTTTCCTGGCTTCCGAGAAAGCGTCCAGCTTTGTCACCGGCTCGCTTCTGCGGGTGGACGGCGGCTTCGGAGCCATGACCATATAATTTTTTTCAATGCGAATCAGAAAGGATGAGAAACCCGTGTCCAAGCAGCAAATCGGAGTAGTCGGTCTGGCGGTTATGGGCAAGAACCTGGCTCTGAACATTGAGAGCAGAGGATTTTCGGTTGCCGTATATAACCGTTCTCCCGAGAAGACGAAGGAAATTCTGGAAGAGAACCCGGGGAAGAACCTGAAGGGGGCCTTCTCTGTTGAGGAGTTTGTCCAATCCCTGGAGACGCCGCGGCGGATTCTGATCATGGTGAAGGCAGGCAAACCGACGGATGATACCATCAACCAGCTGTTGCCTTACCTGGACCAAGGGGATATTCTCATCGACGGCGGAAACGCCTATTTCCCGGACACCCAGCGCCGCAACAAGGAGCTGGAGGCCAAGGGCTTCCGCTTTATCGGCACCGGCGTATCCGGCGGCGAGGAAGGCGCACTGAAGGGCCCTTCCATTATGCCGGGCGGCCAAAAGGATGCTTACGAGCTGGTTGCTCCCATTCTGACGGCGATCTCCGCCAAGGTGAAGGGCGACCCCTGCTGTATCTACATCGGACCGGACGGAGCCGGCCATTATGTAAAGATGGTTCACAACGGCATCGAATACGGCGATATGCAGCTGATTTGCGAAGCCTACCAGCTGCTGAAGGACGGGCTGGGGCTGACTCCGGCGGAGCTGCATGAAATCTTCGCAGAGTGGAATAAGGGTGAGCTGGACAGCTACCTGATCGAAATTACTGCGGATATCTTCACCAAAACCGACCCGGAAACCGGCAAGCCCATGGTGGATATCATCAAGGACACCGCCGGACAGAAGGGCACCGGCAAATGGACCAGCCAAAGCTCTCTGGACCTGGGTGTGCACCTGTCTCTCATCACCGAGTCCGTGTTCGCCCGGTTTATCTCGGCTATGAAGGAAGAGCGGGTTGCAGCAAGCAAGGTGCTGAACGGCCCTGCCTCGGCTGATCTGGGTGTGGAACGCGCCGAGTTCATCGAAGCCGTTCGCCAAGCCCTTTACGCCAGCAAAATCTGCTCATACGCCCAAGGCTTCGCCCAAATGCGGGCTGCCTCCGAGGAGTATGGCTGGGATCTGGACTACGGCGGCATCGCCATGATCTTCCGCGGCGGCTGCATCATCCGTGCAGCGTTCCTGCAGAACATTAAGGATGCATACGACCGCAATCCGGAGCTGAAGAACCTGCTTCTGGACGAATATTTCAGCAGCGTCATCCACAAGTACCAGGATTCCTGGCGCAAGGTGGTGTCCACTGCAGTCCGTTTGGGCATTCCGGTGCCGGCCTTCTCATCGGCCCTGTCCTACTACGACAGCTACCGCACCGCCCGCCTGCCGGCCAATCTGCTGCAGGCCCAACGCGACTACTTCGGCGCCCACACCTACGAG
>JAEWAA010000664.1 GCA_023391955.1 Bacillota bacterium
GCGGCAGACGGTTGGGACACCGGGAGAGCAGGCTGTCCCTCTGGGTGCGGCGGAACAAAAAGCCGTACAGACAAGGCAGCTTGGTAATCCATATCATATAACTCCATTGGGCCAAACGGTGGAGGAGCGGATGGGTGCCGTCCATGACGTCCACCACACGGATGCGGGCGCCGGGGTACAGCTCTTGGGCAGCCTCCGCAATCGCATGGGCCGCCTGGCGGTGACCGTCGCCCAGATTGCCCGTCAGGACAAGGATGGAGGGAGTGCGGTCGGCGGAATATCTCATTTTCCAGTTCACCTCATTAGGCCTTAGGAGCCTGTCCAACGGAATAGTTTTGGTGACTACATATTCTTAAGGTTTCATTCCTTACCGGGAAAGGAGTGCCTTGGAGGCTCAAACACGTTTTGTCGGCCTTGATTTGATTCACTATTAAGGATTCAAGGCCGCCAAAAACTCGCCCTCAAAGCATATGCTTCCGAAGCCAGTTTTCCTGAGGGAAAACTCTCAACTCTTTCCCTCCCAGTCATTCCACAAGAATATGTATTCACGTCGGACAGACTCCAGCCCAGCACAGGGCTTGGCCTCTCGTCCCTCCATATTAGCACGTTGCCCCAAGCAGAGCAAAAAGAACCTGCGCCGCCTTGACGGGCCCGAATGCCCGCTCCAGTGGGAGCCGGATGGGATTCATGATACTATAGAGCAGAACAGGCCCAATACGGACCAACGGCACCGGGAAGGTCCGGGCAGGATACAATGGGGAGGCGTGCGGGTGGACAAGTTGATACGTTGGGGAATTATCGGATGCGGAGATGTAACGGAGGTCAAAAGCGGGCCGGCCCTGCAGAAGGCGGCGGGGTCCAGCCTCACCGCCGTCATGCGGAGAAACGCCGCATTGGCAGAGGATTATGCCAAGAGGCATGGGGTATCCCGCTGGTACGGACAGGCGGAACAGTTGATTGCTGACCCTGAGGTGGATGCAGTATATGTGGCAACGCCGCCATCCTCCCATAAGGAGTATGCGCTAGCCGCCGCCAAAGCGGGCAAACCCGTCTATGTGGAAAAGCCCATGGCCATGAATGCGGCGGAATGCACCGCCATGATCGAAGCATGCAAGGCTGCGGGCGTTCCTCTTTATGTGGCCTTTTACCGGCGGGGCTTGCCCAGATTTCAGCAGGTGAAGAAGTGGCTGGATGAGGGAGCCATCGGCGACATCCGGTTTGTGCGGACCGTACATATGGCTAAACCCTTGGCGCAGACAGGGGAAGAGATGTGGCGGGTGAATCCGGCCATTTCCGGAGGCGGGCTGTTTCTGGACCTGGGCAGTCATACCCTGGATCTCCTGGACTACCTGCTGGGACCCATCCGGGATGTAAGCGGCCACGCCTCCAATCTGGGCAGTCCTTATGCCGCGGAGGATACCGTATCCGGGGAATATATTTTCGAATCCGGGGTGCACGGGACAGGGATCTGGTGCTTCAATAGCTATGCGGATGAGGAATATAACGAAATCGTGGGGTCGAAGGGCAGCATATGGTTTTCCACCTTTGAGGAAAAGCCTGTGGTCCTGTGCACTGCGGAACAGGAGCAGAAGCTGAGTCTGGCGCATCCGCCCCATGTGCAGCAGCCGTTGATTCAAACGGTTGTGGATGAGCTGTTGGGCCGCGGAAAGGCGCTCTCCACCGGAGAGTCGGCCATCCGCACCAGCAGGGTGGCGGAGATCTTGACCAGAGCATATTACGCCGGGGACCGGTAAACGGGGCTTAAGGAGAAGTTTTCCCTAACACATCCGCCAGAGTGGGGGCGGTGTTATTTCAACGCTTTATCCGTCTGCTTCAACCCTATCCAGGCCAAGACCGGACCCAGTGCCGGTCTTTTTGTGCTTCCGCGCTCTCGGCCGGCGGCGCTGCGGCAGGCCTTCCGGAGATGAAGCTCCTGCTCCTCCAGCCACTTTTCCATTTGATAAATATTGGGTTCCATGTGATACACTTCCTTTTGTTTTCTCTCCTTCATTTTTGCAGATACAAAAGGGGATAAAAAGGGTATAATTGATTATAATTATTTCCTCTTTTATGAGAGGGTCAAATCAGGAACAGGGTGGATAGGCATGCAACTTATCGAATATTACCATCTTCTCCATACGGAGCTGCCGGAGGCCCGCGGGGGGTTGCCCGTTACCTTGGAGCGGCTGTCCGGTATTTTTTATTGCTCGGAGCGCAATGTGAAGTTCATTCTCCACAAGATGGCGGATCAGAACTGGATCGTGTGGAAGCCGGGCCGGGGCCGGGGCAACCACTCGGAGCTCCAGCTGCTGGAGGATTCCAGCGTCCTGCTCCGGCAGGAGGCCATGCGGCTGGTGCAGGAGGAGAACATCAAGCCGGCCCTGGAGCTGGTGGGGCTTCCGGGTATGGAGCCGGGGGAGAAGGAGGCTTTTTTCCAATGGCTGGGCGGCGCCTTTGGCTATCAGGAGGTCAGCGGGCGGAGCCGGCCGCTGGAGGTCCTGCGGCTGCCGTATTACGCGCCGCTTCTGACTTTGGACCCTACGCGGATGATTTATTCCAAGGACATGCATCTGGTCCGGCAGCTGTTCGATACCCTTGTGCGGGTGAACCCCGAAACCGGTCAGGTCATGCCCCATCTGGCCCACCATTGGGAAGCCTCGGCAGACGGCAGGCTGTGGATCTTTTATCTGCGCAAAGGGGTCCGGTTCCACCATGGCCGGGAGCTGACGGCAGAGGATGCGGCCTTCAGCCTGCTGCGGCTGAAGGAGGCGGGAGAGCAGACGCCCTTCTCCTGGCTGGTCCGGGAGGTGGAGCAGGCCCGGGCCGTAGGCAGCTACATCCTGGAGGTGGAGCTTTCCGCCCCCAATTATATGTTTGACCGGTATGCCAGCTCCGCCGGTTTGTCTATCGTGCCCAAGGATGTATATGGAGGCCGTAAAATTCCCGCCCCCTTTGGTACAGGTCCCTTCCGGCTGGTGGAGTTTGATGCGTCCATGTGCATCCTGGAAGCGTTCCCCGACTATTTCAGGGAGCGGGCCCTGCTGGACCGGGTGGAGCTGTGGGTGCTGCCCAGCGGTATGGAGGTGAAGCCCCAGCTGCGGGTCAGCGATTGGGGCTGTTCCCCCAAGCAGGGTCCGGAGAGCAGGCAGGACGAAGAGAATTTGTCTGCGGGGCTTATTGGCGGGCTGACGCGGGGCTGCAACTTTATGTCCTTTAATATCGAACGGCCGGGCCCTCAGCGCAATAGGCTTTTCCGGGAAGCGGTGCAGCTTCTCTTGAACCGGCAGGCTTTTATCCGGGAGGTCAAAAAGGACGCCAGCATCCCGGCCCAATGGCTTCTGCCCCCGGACCATCCGCCAGGGAATGATGCCGATCCGTGCCACGATGAGGCGGAGGGCCTCCAGCTTTTGAAGGAATCGGGCTACCGGGGAGAGCCCCTTACGCTGATGCTGAACACAGGGCATGTGGAGATGGCGGAATGGATCGTCCGCTGGCTGGGCCAATATGGCATTCAAGTGAAGCTGGATGTCATGAGCCGGGAGGAGGCCGCCGGGTTAAAATGGGTTAAACATGCCCAATGTTATGTGGGCGGGCTGGCGGCGGATGAGGATACGGTGATGTTTCTTCTTGAGCTGCTGCATGCGGGGCATTACTCCGGATTTTTCCTGCACGGGGAGCTCCGGCGGGAGCTGGAGGAGCGGCTGTCCGGAATCCGGCGGGAAGCTAAGGAGGAGGTCAGGAGAAACGGGCTTAAGGAGCTGCAGAATCTGCTGGCCAGAGACCGGAATGTTATCCTGCTCATTCACCCTGCCAACAAGGTTGTGCATTCCCCCAATCTGCGCGGTGTAACCGTCAATACCCTGGGTCAGGTGGATTTTAAAGATTTATGGTTCCAGCCTGAAACCTTTTCCCAGGATTCACCGTCTAGGAGGCAGGTACATCCAATTCCCAGAGAGGGTGGTTAACGGTTATGAAAAAATCATTCAAAGCCGGTGCAGTAGGCTTGAGCGCTGCGCTGCTGCTTGCCGGAGCTCTGCCGGCGGCTGCGTCTTCTGTTCCTGTTCCTGCAGCTTCTGCATCCAACTCGGCGAGCGGCTCCGCTTCGGTATCCGCCCCTGGCTCTGAGGCGGCCGTAAACACGGACACCGCCATCAAACGCGACCAGGCTGTTGAGCTGGCCCGCAAGCTTGCCCAGGTGCCCCAGGATTACGAGGTCTCCAACGTCACCCTGCAGACGGCTTCGGCAGCCGGCACAGCCGGGGCCACATGGTCCATCAACTTTTCCAAACAAGTAAAGGATAAGTATTACGGCAATTATTATATCGGGATCTCTGCGGAAACCGGCGAGCTGACTCAGATGAGCGCCTATATCAACAATGTGGATTCCCCGCCCGCCTATCCGCCGGAGAAGGATCTGAAGGCGGCCAAGGTGGTGGCGGAGGCCTTCATCAACAGCCTGTATCCGGGCAAGCTGACGGAAACCCGCTACAATACCGTTGCCGAGGATAATTTCAAAACACCGCTCATGGGCGACGTGCGCTACAACTACCGCTATGACCGTGTGGTCAATGGTATAGTGTTTCCGGGGAACGGCATCAGCGTGGATGTGAACGGCTCCGGCCAGGTGGTGGGCTTCAACTATCAGTGGGATAAAAATACCCAGTTCCCGGACCCCGCTTCCGTCATCTCCCAAGAGAAGGCAGAGAGCCTCTGGAAGGAGAAGTCCAAGCTCACTACCTCTTATTTCCGGCCGTATAACAAAAACACCAATACAACTTCGCCCTTCATTGCTTACCGGCTGTCGCCGGTTCAGCTGAATGCGCTCACCGGAGAGGTGTACGCCGGCTATGGGCCGGTACAAGAGTCCGGCGGTCTCATCGCTTCAGCGCCTCTTGGAGCAGCCCCCGCCAAGGATAAGCAGCTTACACAAAGCCAGGCCATCGATGCTGTAACGGCCCGTTTCCCCCTGCCGGCGGGAGCCAAGCTGGAGAACGCCTCCTACCAGGAATACAATGAAAATAATATGGACGGCCTCACACGCGCCTGGAATATCAGCTGGACGCTCCCCGAGGATGAAAAAAGCAAGTCCGAAGCAGCGGATAAAATCGCCTATCCTATCGGCTCGCGTTCCATCCGCGCCGCTGTGGATGCGTCCACGGGAGAGATCAAAAACTATTCCCGCAACGAGTACCGGCCTTATGTGGCAACTGCGATGAAGCCGGAGGATTATAAGATCGCCATTGATACGGCCAAAGCTACAGCGGTGGAGCTGGTGAAAAGCCTGGTTCCCCATATGGCCCATCAGTTGGAGCTCCACTACAGCGACCCGACCAAACAAGCGGCCGCCTCCTACTGGAACTCCAATCCGTCTTACGGCTTCAGCTTTGACCGGACCATCGACGGCATTCTTACCGGCGAAACTGTCCAGGTCACCGTGGATGCAACCAACGGCGCCGTGGTCAATTATAACAATAACCTGACCGGCTACAGCTATCCGGCATCCAAGCCGGCTTTGACAGACCCGGCCGAAGCGAAGGAAAAGCTGCTTAGCCAATACAAGCTGCAGCTGCAATATGTAGTAGACTGGGTGGCGGGTTATGACGGCAGCTATCCCATCGAGAAGTACAATCTGATGGTGGCTGCCGGGGAGCTTCCGCCTTCCGCTGCAGGCAATCAAAAGGTGCGCCTGTCCTACGTGCCGGTAGCCCAGAACACAGACCTGGCGAACGGTTATTTCCTGGACGCGCAGACCGGTGAGTGGAGGGACAACCGCAATGGCGAAACAGCCCGTTCCGACCGGGCGGCCGCCACGGATATTGCCGGACATTGGGCAGAGCGGGCCTTGTCCCTGATGGTGGAATATAATGCCATCGACCTCAAGGACGGCAAGGCCAACCCCGATCAGACGGCTACCCGCGGCGAGCTGATCAAGATGCTGGTGCTGGCCGCAAGCGGCGGTTATCTGCCGATGGCTTATGACTCCTCCCGCGCAGCCTCCTTCAGCGACGTTAAAGCCTCCAGCGCCTTGTTCGCTTTTGTGGAGAATGCGGTGGATATGAATCTGATCGACCGTGACCCGTCCGGTGAGTTTAATCCGGACCAGATCATGACCCGCGATGATATGGCGCAGCTGATCGTCCGGGCGTTGGGCTACAACAAGCTGGCCCAGCAAAGCAGCATGTTCCGTCTGGATGTGGCGGATGCCGAAACCATCCAGCACAAGGGTCATGCGGCTATCGCCGTAGGCCTGGGCATTATGAGCACCGACGGCAGCCAATTCCGTCCTGCCGACGAAGTGACCCGTGCCCAAGCCGCCACCGCCTTCTTCCGGTTCTTGGAGAAGCGCGGCACCCTGCAGGATTCCCGTTATTAAGCATTGAAGCCGTACCAGCCTCCCCTTGAGCGGACTCCCGTCCGGCGGGGAGGTTTTTTTATTTGGTGCTAACATGGTCCGAGCCCGTTAGAAATTTCCATATGCTGTCCAGCATGATCCTGCAAAAGTGCTTCTAATCTGCTGGAATTTCGCCTCTCCCTGCACCCCAAGTGTAAAAGTGCATCTATTTTCCGCTGCGGGATACATCTTGCTCCCATCTGGCGAAAATAACTGCACTTTTGCAGGATGGACCGTAAAATGAAGGTTTGTTTACCAAATACATGCACTTTTGCATTTCGGAAGTTTTCGGAAGAGGTTGGGAGTAACACAAAGATTGAAATAAAAAAGCCCCTGCCCGGTAAGGGAGGGGCAGGGAGCAAAGAAGCTGCGCCGGAGCTTAATAGCCCGTACAGATTTCCTCCCGCACAAAAGCCTGGGTATCCAGTCTGTAATAGTCGTTGATATAAGTTTCCCGGAAGCCGCAGCGGTGGTATAAGGTCAGAGCCTCGGCGTTGTTGCAGGCAACCTCCAGGGTCATGCTGCGCAGGCCCTGTTTGTTGGCCAGGCCGATGGCGGACAGGAGAATCTGCCGTCCGTAACCCTTGCGGCGGTGCTGCGGCACCACAGAAAAGCAGAAGAAGTGGGCATTGCCGTCGCGGATATGGGAATTGATCCGTCCCACCGCTTCCCCTTGTTCATTATAGGCAATGTAGGGTGTGTCCTGGGGAGGGTTGTCCAGCGTCATGTCCACCAGCGCCTCGGACTCCTCCTCGGAGGAATCGAAACCGAGGGAGTCCAGGCGGATCAGAAGCTCCCGCTGGGACTTGACGCCGCGGGCCAGCCGGATGCCGGTGAGGGGTTCATGCGCCACCTGCTCCGCCAGCTTCATGCCGTAATCCGAGATGGTGTAGGCGGCCCGCCTGGCTTCGGCAAAGGCCTTGGCCCCTTGGGACTGGCGCGGACAGGCAAACAGCAGGGACGGAATGTTCTGCTTGCGGGCAGATTGCAGAGCGGCCTCCGTCAATGCGTTGAAGATCCCCTTCTGCCGGAAATCCGGGTGGACCATACCGCCCACCTCGGCCTCCTTGGGCACGAAGTGGTACAATGCCAGAAAGCCCACCAGCTTTCCCCGCTCATACCACAGAAAATCATTGGCCGTCCCCCGGGGCCGGTGCTCCAGCATTCCCCAGTTCAGCTTCAGCTCCAGGCTGTCCGCCTTCGCGCAACGACCGGCCAGCTCCCGTACCTCCTGGAGCTGCCGCTCCGTCATCCCGTCCGGAATTACCAACCCATGTTTTATCAAAACCAATTGCCCCTTTTTTCAAAAGTCATATAATAAGGTGCTGACTGTCTGCATCACCTGTGTTGTCTTGTTTCAGCGCATCTTCCGCGCGGGTATGAACATCACATCTTCACCTTCGGGCGAATCCAAGGTGTTCTTTTGGGAAAAAATATCAATCAAGAGCGAAGGGAGCGGACGGCGATGAATTGGAAAAAAAGCCTGCATTTTCTGGAAGCCTTATATTGCCGGTATGAGGACGACGAAGTCACAGCCCTCGGCGCACAAATGACCTACTATATGATTCTCGCCTTTTTTCCATTTCTGATTTTTCTTCTGACCATTGTGGGCATGACCCCCATCTCCACACAGGATGTTTGGGAGCAGATCGCCATGGTTCTGCCGGAATCGAGCTATAAGGCAGTCAACGATATTATGAACGAAATCTTCGAGAACCGCAACGAAGCGCTGCTTTCCTTCAGTATGATCGGTACTCTGTGGGCGGCCTCCAACGGCTTGTCCGCTGTGATCAAAGCGCTGAACAAGGCCTATGACGAACCGGAAACCCGGCCGTTCTGGAAGCTGAAGGGACTGGCCCTCCTGGCGACTGTCGGTCTGACCCTGGTGATGCTTCTTACCTTTGTACTTTTGGTGTTCGGCCATGTAATCGGGGAGCAGCTGTTCAAATTTCTCGGGTATCCCAATGATTTTGAGCTGATCTGGGGACTGGTTAAATTCGCCATTCCGCTGGCAGCCATGCTGCTGGGATTTGCCCTCCTGTACTGGACAGTCCCGAACCGCCGTCTCCGGTTTAAGAGTGTTCTGCCCGGAGCGGTGTTTGCGTCCTTGGGCTGGATTGCCATCTCCCTGCTGTTTTCCTTTTATGTAAGCCACTTCGGCAACTATTCCAAAAGTTATGGAAGCCTCGGCGGCGTCATCGTGCTTCTGGTGTGGCTGTACATCAGCTGCATCATTATCATCATCGGGGGGGAAATCAACGCAACCCTCACCTTTGACAAGGAGGGGAAAAGCAAACCCGGCTGCAAATCCTTCAGCACCCGTCTGTCCTTCTGGAAGAAAAAGAAGCCCGAATGAGCCTGCCGCATGAAGCCTGGCCGCCGGCGAAGCGCCTGTACATATGGCTGGGATAAACCCCTCTTCTATCACATATAGTGGTATGAGTCTGATTTCAACTGTAGAAAGTAGGGGTTGCTTCATGCGCATATGGCTTACCAACACTGCCCGCGGCGGTTTTGAGCGGAGGTGGCGGACATGTTCCGGCTTGTCCTGATGTCCGCCATGATGGGCTCCATCGGGCAAATCATGATGAAGCACGGCTCGGACCGGGTGGGGCGCCTTACCTTGTCACCGGCCACCTTCGCCGCCGATATCGGGCGGATTCTGCGTGTGCCCGAATTCTGGATGGCCATCCTGCTGTTTGCCCTAAGCTCGCTGATCTGGGTCAAGGTGCTGTCCCGTGCGGACCTAACCAGTGCGTATCCGCTGAACAGCATGAGCTATATCTTCGTGTTCCTGTTCAGCGCCGTGCTTCTGAATGAAGCCCTGACGCTGCAAAAAATTGCCGGAGCCCTGGTGATTATGCTGGGCATCTTCATCATTACCCGGTAACGGACGGGCCGCTTGCGGCCTTTTTGCGCTTGCCCGGTTTGTCCGGCCTTTCCGCCTCGCTAACCGCATACCGCACCTGATTGTGGCGCATGAAGTACCATACACCCCAGATAATGACCAGTCCGGCGGCGCCTTGGGTAAGGGTAAGCTGTTCATCCAGAAGAAGGTAGGCCAGGATGGTGGCCCCCACCGGCTCACCAAGCACGCTCATGGAGACGGTGACGGCGTTGACGTACTGGAGCAGCCAATTGAACAGCACATGGCCGAAGACGGTGGGCACAACCGCAAGCAGCAGGAAGATGCCCCACTCCCGGGCGGGATATCCGCCGAGGGCAGTGCCGCGGGTCAGGTTGTAGATCAGGAAGGCGGTCCCGGCCACGAGGAAGATGAAAAAGCTGTAGAACAAGGAGGGCACCCGGCTGGCCAGACGTTGGCCTACCAGCAGGTGAAGGGCCACCGCCGCCGTGCCGGCCAGGGACAGCAGGTCTCCGGTCAGGGCTCTGCCGGAGATGCCGATATCTCCCCATCCGATGAGGGCGGCGCCCAGGATAGCCACGGCCAGACCCAGCACCGCCTTGCGGGTGGTCCGTTCCTTAAACAGCCAATACGCACCTGCCAGAATCAGGATCGGCTCCAGGGCGAGAATAATGGTGGAGCTGGCTACCGAGGTAAAGGCCAATGACTCCATCCAGAACAAAAAATGAAGGGCCAAAAATAGCCCTGAAACGGCCATAAGGCCCCAATCCGCCCGGCGAAGCGCCTTAAGATCAGGTTTACTTCGCCAAACAAAAGGAGCCATTAGCAGGGCTGTGATGAAGAGCCGGTACATGGCCATCACAGAGGAGGGGGCATGGGACCAGCGGATAAAGATGGATGAGAATGAAATCGCAATAATGCCGGTCACCAAAAGGGCCAGCAGCACCCAACGGGGCAGCGGAGAACGGTTGTCAGACATGGGCTGCAATACTTCCTTCCAAGGTAAAACTCGCAATTGCACAACCTCTCCATTATATCCTACTTTGAGAGAATCGGCTATTTTACTTGCACGAATGTGCTCCCCTTCAAGTTCGCCAATCCGCCTTCATGCAAAAGTGCATTTATTTTATGGCTTAGAAGCTTAAGCGGCAGGCCCAAATGCAAAAGTGCATTTATTGCCTGCCGCTTTCGCCTGTTTTGCGGTTTTTGAGTGAAATAACTGCACTTTTGCAGGATAGCCTGCTATTCCTTTTTGCCATTGCCATTACCGTTGCCGTTAAACAGAGCCTCCGCCAAATGGGTCAGCTTCTCCATAAATTTGCCGTAGCCAAACCCGGTGAGAAACGCCAGCCCGGTGCGGGCGGACAGGGAATTCTCCACTGAAAGCAGCATAATGCCGCTGTCCAGGAGGATGATTGTAATCATCGCCGTACCGCCGCAGAGATAAGGCCGCATGAAATACCAATAAACGAAGCGGATGGTCACCGGCTGGTCATAAAACTGGTGGAAGGCCCGCAGGGCATAAAGGGAGCCGCCCAGAGATCCGGCGCTGATATAAAACAGATACGGCCTTACCGCTGTCAGGGAAGCGGAGGCAGGGTCCTCCAAACCGCCGCTTAACAGAAACAGCAGACAGGCGGCGGAGCCGGCAAAGGTCAGGGACAAATACAGAAAAATAAGGAGCCGCCAGCGGGCGGAATTCACTGGCATAAACGTTCACCCCCCCGTTCACCTGCACATAGGAATTGTTCCTGCATTATATGCAGCGGGAACAGCCCTGGAGGGGTACAGGTGGCGGAGGGGAGTAAGGATAATTTAGTGTTGCGCGTTCTGCTGCGCTTGCTTCTTGCGCTGCTTGTAGCACTTGCGGCAAACCGGAATATAGCTTTCGTTGCCGCCGATCTGGATCTGCTCCCCCTCGAATACGGGATGGCCGTCCTTGCAGCGCATGTTCAGCATCGCCTTGCGGTCGCAGAACCAGCAGACGGTTTTGACCTCTTCGATTTTGTCCGCAGCCGCAAACAGCTGCAGGCTTCCCTCGAACAGATTCCCCATAAAGTCGGAGCGCAGTCCGTAGGCAATAACGGGAATGCCCAGGTCGTCACAGATGTCCGTGAGCTGCTCGATTTGCTTCCGGGTTAGAAACTGGGCCTCGTCCAAAAGCACGCAGTTGGGCATGGTGTCCTTGGCGATCGCGTACATATCCGTATTCTCGTGGACGATGATGGCTTCCTTTTGCATCCCGATGCGGGAGGTGACATTGCCTACGCCGAACCGGTCGTCGATGGCGGGGACGAACAGCAGCACCCGTTTGCCCTGTTCCTCATAGTTGTGGGCGGTGCGGAGCACCTCGATGGATTTGCCGCTGTTCATGGTTCCATAGCGAAAATATAATTTAGCCACGTTGCATATTCCTCTCTGCAGCACTTGATGCGGGGCGGTCCCTAACCCTAAGGTCCAGGAGCGTCCCGGCCCTCTCCAAGGATAGCATGTTTTTGCAGCCTTTCCTATGGATGATTGTTCCCCTTGGGCGCAAAACCGGCCAGGAGCATATCGTTCATTTCCGCCAAAACCTCAGGAATCAGGCCGAATTTGGCCAGCTGCATCCGCAGCACCTTTTCCTCCTGGACGGGAAAAAAGCAGTAGCACCAGTCCGGCTCTCTCATGCCGGCGGAAGCGATCCCCCGGGCGGCTCCCGGCTGCAGAAACTGGACCATCTCCCGGAGGCTGAAGGGCTTAACGGCCTGCACCATTTCCAGATTTGGTCCGGAAGCGGGAGCGGCTGTCGAGGAGGGGGAGGCCATCCGTTCCAGGAATACCATGGCGGCCTTCCGCGGGCAATCCAAAGCCAGGAGCCGGGAGGCGAATTCAAGTCCGTTCATCAAGCCCGTCCCCACCAGATTGGCGGCGATAATGCGGGGCATATTGATATTGCCGCAGCCGATGGCAAACAGGGCCTCCTCAAAGGAGCCCAGGTGGAGCACATGCTCGCCCCGCTGGGCCAGAACGCTGGCCAGGCTTTCCGTATATCCGTCCTCCTTGCCGATAAGCAGTACGGCGCCTGCGGTGGATGGAGGAGTATACACCGGGAGCCACACGGTGAAGATGCTGCCCCCATAATGGCGGGACACGAAGGTGATCTGGCCGCTGTGGCCCTCAACAATCTCCTTGGCGATGGGCAGTCCCAGGCCGCTGCCGGGAATCTTCTTCCGGTCGTTGTTTTCCACCCGGTAAAACTTGCGGAACACCTTCTCCTTGTCCTTCTCCGGGATGCCCAGCCCGTTATCGGCGATGTCGATACGGATGGCGCCGCCCTCCAAAGCTGCAGAGATGTGCACCTCGGACCCGTCAGGCGAATATTTCACTGCGTTGCTGATCAGGTTATCCAGCACCTGCCGCATCCGGTCGGCGTCCGCCATAGCGATGACATGTTCCTCCGGAAGCTTCAGCCGGATGAGATGATGAGTGCTGTTATCGCGCCATTCCTCCACTGTTTGGGTAACCAGATCCCGCAAATCCAGAGGAACCAGGTAGTAGGGCTGCCTGCCCGACTCCATGCGCTGCAAATCAAGGAAATCATCCACCAGCCGGGACAGCCGGACTGCTTCGTGATGTATGGTGGCCGAATAGGACTTCAGCTTGTCCGGCGGCAGCTCCTTGCTGCGCAGAATTTCCGAGTACCCGAGAATGGGGGTAAGCGGGGTCCGGAATTCATGAGACACCTGGGCAATCATTTCCTCCTGGAGCAGCTCCCGCTCCATCTCCTCCGTACGGTCGCGGAAGATGAACAGGCGGTTGCGGTCCCGGACCTCCTCCGTGCCTTGGATAACGGTCACGTACAAGGACAGATACATTTTGCGCTGATTATTGTGGAAGGTAATGTTGCGTGAAAGGGACCCGTGTTCTCCCACATGGCGCAGGATGGAGTCGATCTCCTGCTGGAGCTGGGTGGCGTCATCCTTGGGAAACCGCCGCATGGCCCCGAACAGCTCCTTCATGGAATGCAGGCCGATGGGCCGTTCGCCGAAGTACACATCCAGCTGGCTGTTGGCGTACAGGATGGTGCCGTTTTTGTCGCAGAGCACCATAGCTTCCCGCGTGGCCTCCAGAATGCTGGCAAACTGCTGGTTCAAGTCCATGGACATCAGCTTGAAGGCATTGGTCAGCGCCTGGATCTCCACCAGCATGCTGTCCGGCCATTGGGGACGGAAGCCGGTGCCGATGGAGGACGACAGTCTGCCGGACAGCTCCGCCAGCTGTACAATAGGGCGGTTCAAGTAGCGGCAGATGGGATAAATGATCAGCACCGCCAACGCCAAAATGGTGAATGACGTAGTAAGCTCCTGGGCCAGCTCCCCGTAAATTCCGGTCCACGTAGCCCGGGCGGGCAGCTCCACGAAGATCTGGAACCGCTGGTCCCCGTTCCACCGCATGTCCACATAATAGACGGAGTTCATCCGCTGCGTAATCCGGCTGCCGGATTCCTCCAGGCCGGGGGACCATAAAATCACCCGGTCCGTAACGGGCCGGATCTGGGAGTTGTCGGCGGTACCGGTCAGATAGGAGGGAAGCGGGCCGTATTGGTCCTCCATGGATGCCCCCGGCTTCAGCCCCCGGTCCACCAGGCGGAAGCGCAGCTCCGGCATCCGATTGTCCAGCAGCACAAAGGCCTCGTGCACCGGGAAGCTTCCGGGTGTATCCGTATACAAATTCATTTGCTCCGCAGCATACACCAGCTTTTCGGCGATGGTATCCTCTTCTTGGGCGATGAGAAGCCGGCTGTGGATACCCATCTGCACCATGGCCATAATGAGAATAATGAACACCATGATATTGGACAGCTGTCCGGCCAGGCTGAAGGGAGCCAGGTCATAGAAGCCCCGGCGCCCCATGACGGAGCGGGGGAACTTCTTGATGAGAAGGGCAATAACCGGGATTAAGAGAGAGACGGCAGCAGAGTTGCCCAGCCCGTTCAGGGCCATTTTGAACACGACGAACTGGAGGCTATTGCCCGGGACATCCAGGATCAGGCCATAAAAAAACAGGGTCAGCGGAATCCCGATCAGCGCCCAGTAGATCAGACTGGCCGTGGTGTAGCCCGAACGGTATTTTTTGACCAGGAAAGAAACGAGTATGTTCTCCAGCACCATCAGAATCATGCCGTAGGGATGGCCCCAATACCACAGGCTGGGCAGCACGCCAATCAGCACCACGCCGATACCGGCGAAGGGGCCGAACAGGGCATAAGCGGCAAAGCCGAACAGCCCGGCGAGGAAATATTCCACGCCGAACATCAGCCGCAGGGGAAAAAGCCCGCTGACCAGGGAGCCTGCGCTAAGCAGGAGGAGCACCAAGAGGAGAATAAGCCGGTGTTTATGCATGCGGACGCCCCCTTACGGTTCCTGCAGCAGCAGCCGGGCATGGGCCAGTGCTGTAAGCAGGCGTGATTCCTCCAGGGGCTTCATCACACAATCATAGGCTCCCGCCTGGAGGGCTTCCTGGCCGGAGACATTCTGGTTCATTCCGGAGATGGCCAAAATACGGGCTTCGGGATCCAGACTGCGGATCCGGCGGATCAGCGCAACGCCGTTGAGGGTATGGGCTGTTAAATCGATGGTCACCGCATCGGGAGCGGTGCTTCTGTATTGGACCAAGGCTTGCTCACTATTGCCCGCTTCGCCGGCAACGGCATAACCCGCCTCCTCCACAATCCTGCGGAGTACGGTGCGGGAGAAAGCGGCAGGGTCGATAATCAGGATGCGCATGCAGCAAGCCTCCTGCGTTGTAGGTGATGCCGGATTTTTGACGATCCGGATATAAATTGCGGATTTTTGCCCAATTCAAGTCGAATCCCGGCAGGAATCTGCGTTTTTCGCTATAATAAAAGGTATCACTACCCATTATCCGCCTTATCCTTTAGAAAAGTTGCAGAAAAGTGCTAGGAAAATGTTAAATTGCGGCAAGGAGAGCTGGTTATGCCTAAAGTACTCATTATTGAAGATGATCAGAGCATTGCCGACATGATGACCATTTACCTGGAGGAAGAGGGGTACACGGTCACCTGGGCTTCAGACGGCGAAGAGGGCAAGAAGCTCCTGCAGAGCGCGGAGCCGGACATTATTATATTGGACGTGATGCTGCCGGATACGGACGGCATTACCCTGTGCGGGGAAATCCGTCTGGTCACGGTCATTCCCATTCTGATGGTTTCCGCCAAGAAGGAAGTGGCCGACCGGGTGAATGCGCTTCTGGTGGGCGCCGACGACTATCTGTGCAAGCCCTTTTCCATGCGGGAGCTGGCCGCCCGGCTGACGGCACTATTGCGGCGTTCCGCCATGACGCCCGTTGTGGAGCCTGCTGCAGCGAAGGATGTGCGTCCCGCCGTGCATATGGATATGAGCCGGAGGGTGCTGTATGTAGCGGACAAGCTGGTGGAAACCACCTACTCCGAATTCGAAATTATGAAGGTGCTGTGGCTGCATCCGAGCAATGTCTTCAGCCGGGAAGAGCTGCTGAACCGGATCAGAGGCATCGATACGTATGTAACGGAACGCTCCGTGGACGTGCATATCACTAATCTGCGCAAAAAAATCGAAGCGGACCCGAAAAATCCGCGTTTTATTAGAACGGTATGGGGAGTCGGCTACAAATTTGTGCCTGAGGGAGATTAGAAACCCCTTACAATAATCTGTTTTTGCGATGGTTTTCATTACATTTTTAAATTGATTCAGCTAACATGGGATGTTAAAATTAAAAAAATACTATCACTCTTCCCTTGCTGAAATAATAATTTTTATCGGCAGGAACCAATAAAAACAGAAGGAAAGGTTGCACAATGATGACCCAAAACGGATTGCCTCCCAAGCAGGGATTGTATGACCCGCAGTATGAGCATGACGCCTGCGGAATTGGCTTTGTGGCCGATATCAAGGGCCGCAAATCCCATGAGATTGTCAGCCAGGCGCTCCAGGTGCTGTGCAATTTGGACCACCGCGGCGGCCAGGGCAGCGAAGCCAATACCGGAGACGGTGCAGGCATTCTGCTGCAGATACCCGACAGCTTCCTGCGCGAAGCGGTAAAGGAGCTGGGCTTTGAGCTTCCCGCCCCCGGCAAATACGGCGTCGGCATGGTCTATCTTCCACAAGACGCATCGGCACGCGAAGCCTGCGAGCAAATGGTGGAGAAGGTTGTCCGGGAGGAAGGCCAGACGGTCATCGGATGGAGAACCCTGCCGGTTGACAACTCCTCGCTGGGCGAATTCGCCAAGTCTGCTGAACCTTTTGTCCGCCAATTGTTCATTGGCGCAAGCGCCGACCTGGAAGGCAAGGATGAGCTTGCTTTCGAACGCAAGCTGTATGTCATCCGCAAGCGCACCGAAAATCTTGGCGCTACCTCCGATTTTGGCAAGCCGTTTTATTATTCCAGCTTCTCCAGCCGTACCATTGTTTATAAGGGCATGCTTACGCCGGAGCAGGTATACGGGTATTATCTCGAGCTGCAGAATCCAGATTTGAAGAGCGCACTCGCTTTAGTGCATTCCCGCTTTAGTACCAATACTTTCCCCAGCTGGGAACGGGCCCATCCGTACCGCTACATGATTCACAACGGGGAAATCAATACCCTGCGCGGCAATGTGAACTGGATGCATGCCCGCCAGGCTATGTGCAATACTGACTTGTTCGGAGATGATCTCCAGAAGATCATGCCGATTATCGATAACGAAGGCTCCGACTCCCAGATGTTCGACAACACGCTGGAATTCATGATGCTCTCCGGCCGTTCCTTGCCGCATGCCGCCATGATGATGATTCCCGAGCCCTGGTCCAAGCATGAAGGCATGGATCCCCAGAAGCGCGCCTTCTACGAATATCACAGCTGTCTGATGGAGCCGGGGGACGGCCCCGCCGCCATCGCCTTCACGGACGGTTCGATCATCGGCGCGGTGCTGGACCGCAACGGTCTGCGTCCGTCCCGCTATTACATCACCACTGACGATGTGATCGTATTGGCATCTGAAGTGGGCGTGATGAATCTGGCTCCCGACAAGATCGTGAAGAAGGACCGCCTCCGCCCCGGCCGCATGCTGCTGGTGGATACCGTGGAAGGCCGGATTATCTCTGACGACGAAATCAAGAGCCGCATTTCCAGCGAGCATCCCTACCAGGAATGGCTGGACCAGCATCTGGTGAATCTGAGCGATTTGCCTGCCGCACCCGAACTCCCGGCTCCAGAAGCGGAAGCGCTGGTGCAGCGCCAGCAGGCCTTCGGTTATACCTATGAGGGCAACCGCAAGTTCCTGGAGGCCATGGCCAGAACCGGCGTGGACCCCATCGGCTCCATGGGCAACGACGCCCCGCTGGCGGTATTGTCCGAAAAACCGCAGCTTTTATACAGCTATTTTAAACAATTGTTCGCTCAAGTAACCAATCCGCCCATCGACTCCAACTTCGAAGAAATCATCACCTCCCAGGAGACCACCATCGGTCCCGAAGGCGATCTGATCAATCCGAAGCCGGAGAGCTGCCGCCAAATCCGGATCCCCAGCCCCATTATCGGCAACGAGGATCTGGCCAAATTCCGGCATGTGGAGCGTGAGGGCTTCCGTTCCATTGATCTGCCGATCCTGTATCCCGTTTATGACGGTGCAGGCGCTTTGGAAAAAGCAATGGAGGACCTGTATGCAGCAGCTGATGCGGCCATCGCCGGCGGCTCCAACCTGCTGATCCTTACCGACCGCGGCATTTCCAAGGACCTGGCTGGTATCCCGGCACTGTTGGCTGTAGCAGGTCTGCATCACCATTTGATCCGCGAAGGCACACGCACCAAGGTGAGCCTGCTGCTGGAATCCGGCGAACCCCGCGAGGTGCATCACTTCGCTCTGCTGCTGGGCTACGGCATCAGCGCCGTGAACCCGTACCTGGCTCTGGAATCCCTGAAGGACATGGTGAAGAATGGTATGCTGGAGGGCCTGACTTATGAGAAGGCCGCTTACAATTACCTGAAGGCCTGTGTCAAGGGTGTAACCAAGGTGCTGGCAAAGATGGGGATCTCCACGGTACAAAGCTACCGCGGCGCCCAAATCTTCGAAGCCATCGGCATCAGCAAGGCTGTGGTCGACAAGTACTTTACCTGGACCGCATCCCGCATTGAAGGCATTGACCTGGATACCATCTCCAAGGAAGTGGAGCTGCGCCACCACAAGGCCTTCTCCCAGGTGGAAACCACCGGACGTGTGCTGGAAACCGGCGGACAGCTGCAATGGCGCGCCGAAGGCGAAGAGCATATGTACAACCCGGAAACCATCTACACCCTGCAAACCGCCTGCCGCACTGCGGACTACGGTCTGTATAAGAAGTTCTCCTCCAAGATCAATGCTGATCCCGAGGTCAAATACACCCTGCGGAATCTGCTCGGCTTCAAGAACGACCGCCGTTCCATCCCGCTGGATGAGGTTGAACCGCTGGAAGCCATCTTCAAGCGCTTCAAGACCGGGGCCATGTCCTTCGGCTCCATCTCCAAGGAAGCCCATGAGGCTCTGGCTATCGCCATGAACCGCATCGGCGGCCGCAGCAACACCGGTGAAGGCGGCGAACATCCGGAGCGTTTCATTCCGGACGCCAACGGCGATTCCCGCCGCAGCTCCATCAAACAGGTTGCTTCCGGACGTTTCGGTGTTACCAGCAACTACTTGGTGAATGCGGACGAAATCCAAATCAAGATGGCCCAAGGCGCCAAGCCGGGCGAGGGCGGACAGCTGCCAGGCCGCAAGGTGTACCCGTGGGTTGCGGAAGTGCGCGGCGTTACTGCCGGCGTAGGTCTGATTTCTCCGCCGCCTCACCATGATATCTATTCCATCGAGGATCTGGCTGAGCTGATCCACGATTTGAAAAACGCCAACCCCCGTGCCCGGATCAGCGTGAAGCTGGTGTCCGAGGTGGGTGTAGGCACCATCGCTGCCGGTGTAGCCAAGGGCAAAGCCGATGTAGTGCTGATCAGCGGTTATGACGGAGGCACAGGCGCTTCTCCGCAAACCTCCATTCACAATGCGGGTCTGCCGTGGGAGCTGGGTCTGGCCGAAACTCATCAAACCCTGATCCTGAATAATCTGCGTTCCCGGATTACTGTGGAGACTGACGGCAAGCTTCTGACCGGCCGCGACGTAGTCATCGCCGCGCTCTTGGGTGCCGAGGAATTCGGCTTCGCCACCACACCGCTGATCGCCCTGGGCTGCGTTATGATGCGGGTTTGCCACCTGGATACCTGTCCGGTGGGCATTGCTACCCAGAACCCGGAGCTTCGTGCGAAATTCGCCGGAGACCCGCAGCATGTGGTGAACTACATGACCTTCATCGCTCAAGAGGTTCGCGAGCTGATGGCCGAGCTTGGTTTCCGTACCATAGAAGAGATGGTGGGACGTACGGACGCGCTTGAACCCATTGTGGCTGTGAACCACTGGAAGGCCAAGGGATTGGATCTGTCTCCGCTTCTGTATCAACCGGTCGTTCCTGCAGATTACGGCACCTATTGCCAAATGGAGCAGGACCACGGTCTGGAGAAATCCATCGACATGAAGGAGCTCTTGCACGTGTGCAAGCCTGCTCTCGACTATAAGGAAAATGTGCATGCCATTATGCCGATCCGCAACGTCAACCGCGTTGTGGGCACCATTCTCGGCAGCGAGGTTACCCGCCGCTACGGTATTGAGGGCCTGCCGGCCGATACCATCCGGCTGCACTTCAACGGCTCCGCCGGCCAAAGCTTCGGCGCCTTCGTGCCGAAGGGTGTAACCCTGTCGCTGGAAGGCGACGCCAACGACTATGTGGGCAAGGGCCTCTCCGGCGGCAAGATCGTGATCTTCCCGCCCGAACGCTCCTCCTTCGTGCCGGAAGAGAATGTGATTATCGGCAATACCGCCTTCTACGGCGCAACCGAGGGTGAAGCTTACATCCGCGGTGTGGCCGGTGAACGTTTTGCCGTACGGAACTCTGGTGTGCGCGTCGTTGTTGAAGGCGTGGGAGACCATGGCTGTGAATACATGACTGGCGGCCGTGTGGTTGTATTGGGCCCGACCGGCCGCAACTTCGCTGCAGGGATGTCCGGCGGTATCGCCTTCGTATACGATGCCGACGGCAGCTTCAGGAGCAAGATCAACAAGGAAATGGTGCATGTGGAGGAACTGGGCGAGCAGTACGAGATCAATGAGGTGAAAACCCTGATCCGCAACCATGTGAAGTTCACCAGCAGCTCCGTTGGCCAGAAGATCCTCGAAAACTGGGAAGAGAATGTGTTCAGCTTCGTGAAGGTCATTCCGAAGGACTTCAAGCGGATGTTCGAGTCCATCGAAAAAGCCAAGCTGACCGGGCTCAATCAGGAAGAAGCGGTTATGGCGGCCTTTAAGGAAAACATGAGCGACGCCGCACGCGTTGGCGGTAACTAAAATAGTCCCCCAAAAGTGAAGTAGATGCTCTGAAGAGGATTCCGAATACTTTTGGGGGAGCCCCCACTCAATTTAGCGAATTGCTTACGAAGTATGGCTTTTGCCTTATGGCAAAAGCTTTTAGGAGGAGAACCATGGGAAAGCCTACGGGTTTTTTGGAATATAAGCGCGAACTCCCTGTGGATGAGTCGCCTTTGTCAAGAATCGGCCATTATCACGAATTTCATGAGCATATGGAAGAGTCGAAGCTTCGCACCCAAGGGTCACGCTGCATGGACTGCGGTATTCCCTATTGCCATACAGGCAAGCTACTGAACGGTATGGCTGCCGGCTGCCCGGTGCATAACCTGATCCCCGAGTGGAATGATCTGGTGTACCGCGGCATGTGGCGGGAGGCGTTGGACCGTCTGCACAAAACCAACAACTTCCCCGAGTTTACCGGCCGGGTTTGCCCCGCTCCCTGCGAGGGCTCCTGTACGGTAGGCCTAAACGACAGCCCTGTCACCATCAAGAATATTGAGCGGTCTATCGTGGATAAGGGCTTCGAAGAAGGCTGGATCAAGGCCCAGCCTCCGGCTAAGCGCACCGGCAAGAAGGTAGCTGTTATCGGCTCCGGTCCTTCCGGTTTGGCGGCCGCTGCCCAATTGAACAAAGCCGGACACACCGTTACCGTGTTCGAGCGCTCCGACCGTCCGGGCGGGCTTCTGATGTACGGCATTCCCAACATGAAGCTGGAGAAGTCTCTTGTGGAACGCCGCGTGAAGCTGCTGGAGGAGGAAGGCATTACCTTCGTGACCAACACTGAGGTAGGCAAGGACTATCCGGCGGAAAAGCTGAAGTCTGAGTTTGATGCGGTTGTCCTGTGCGGCGGCGCCACCAAAGGCCGCGACCTTCCCACAGAAGGCCGCGAGCTTAAGGGCATCCACCTGGCGATGGAGTTCCTGCACAAGAACACCAAGAGCCTGCTGGATTCCAACCATGCCGACGGTGCTTACATCTCCGCGGCCGGCAAGGACGTTATCGTCATCGGCGGCGGCGACACCGGTACCGACTGTATCGCTACCTCTGTCCGTCATGGCGCCAACAGTGTTCACCAGTTCGAAATTATGCCCAAGGCTCCCGAGCACCGGGCAGACAATAACCCGTGGCCGGAATGGCCCAAAACCTTCAAGATGGACTACGGCCAAGAGGAAGCCGCTGCCAAGCACGGCCGCGATCCCCGCGACTACCTGGTGTCTACTAAGCGTTTTGTGGGCGACGAGAACGGCAACGTGAAGGAAGTCCATACCGTTCTCATCGAGTGGAAAAAAGACGGCAACGGCCGCTTTGTTCCCACCGAGGTTCCCGGCAGCGAGAAGGTTTATCCCGCACAGCTGGTGCTGCTGGCGCTGGGCTTCACCGGCCCGGAAAACCAACTGCTGGACCAGCTGGGTGTCGAGAAGGATGAGCGCACCAACGCCAAGGCTGCTTATGGCAAGTATGCCACCAGCGTGGAAGGTGTCTTCGCCGCAGGCGACATGCGCCGCGGCCAATCCCTGGTCGTATGGGCCATCAACGAAGGCCGCGAGGCTGCGCGTGAAGTGGACCGCTTCCTGATGGGGGCCACCGATCTGCCGTAAGCTATAGCACATATTCGAACAATGTAAACCCCCGGAAACGCTGCTGCGTTTTTCGGGGGTTTTTGGCGTTGCAGGAGGGAGCAGGGGCCAAGAGAGGGGCTGGCAGAAGCGGGAAGTCTGTGTGGGCGTAACTCTAACGGAACTCAGAAGCGCTTAGCGGTCGAAAAGGTACCATTTTGATTTCTAAACATTCCTGTGTAGGCTAAGAAAATGGCCTTGGACAAAAACAGGAGCGCCTCGTATGATGGGGGTGTCACGGGTCGAATGCCCTAAAAACCCATCAGGAGGCGCTTACTATGAAGTCTACCTCACTTCGAGCTCTAAATCAA
>JAEWAA010000007.1 GCA_023391955.1 Bacillota bacterium
GGGAAAAGGCGGTGCGGGAGCCCTGGCGGAATGCCGTTGGCATGCTGGTTGCGCTTTTTCCCGAGCAAGCGCCCGTTTGGCTGGCGCAGCTTTTCCCCGGGAAAGGGAAGGAGCTGGCAGTGCTGGGCAGAATGGCCGCCACCAGGATGAACAGCCCGTGGGCAGGCACCTGCGGCAGACTGTTTGACGCCGTATCAGCTATTCTTGGTCTGGTTACGATTTCCGGCTATGACGGCGAAGCGGCCATCCGGCTCTCCGAACTGGCGGCCTTTGCTGACGCGGACGGGGCCAACACCGTCAAGCCCTTCGGCTACGCCATCCGGGACAAAGGGGAAACCGAGGCGCTGGAGCTGGATATGTCCGACACTCTGCGCCAGGTGGTAGCGGAACGTCTGGCAGGTTCACCGCCCGAAGATCTGGCGCTTCGTTTTCACGAAACAGCAGCCCAGGCTGCTGTCGAGCTTCTTCAGCGGGCTCTGGAAAAAGAGGGGCTGAGCGCGGCAGTTAACCCCAAGGTGATGCTCTCCGGAGGCTCCTTCCATAACCCGTACCTGGCCCGGCGGATCCCTGCCCTCCTGAAGGAGCGGGGACTGGAGCCTTACCGGCACAGGCAGGTGCCAACGGGGGACGGCGGGTTAGCCCTGGGGCAGCTGCTGGCGGCTGCTTTTGCAGAAGCCGGCGTAAACAGGAAGCATTTTTCAGGCCGGTGTTGAGTGACCAAGGAGGGAAAACCGATGTGTGTGGGCGTACCCGCTCAGATTGTGGAGATAGACGGCTATGCCGCCATTGTGGATTGTATGGGGACCCGGATGAAGGTGGGGATTATCTTCGTCCCGGAGGTCAAGCTGGGTGAATTCGTCATCGTCCATGCCGGGCAGGCCATGAGTATCATAGACCGCCAGGCAGCAGAGGAAAGCCTGGAGGAATGGAGGCGGATCGTTGATGCGAGAGATTCTGCAGATGCTTCCCGGTAATCCGCAGGCCGGATATTCCGCAGGAGCCTCCTCCGGCAGAGCCCTCCATGAAGGACTGCTGAGGGGAATTCTCTCCCTGGCGGACACCTTCGCCGTCAAACATGGCCGCCAGCCCGTGCTGATGGAGGTCTGCGGCTCCCATACCATGGCCCTGGCCAAGTCAGGCCTGCGCAAAAGCCTCCAGGGCCATGTCCGGCTTCTCTCGGGTCCCGGCTGTCCAGTGTGCGTGACGGATCAAGCGGACATTGACGCTATGATCGCCGTTGCCCGGGGGGACAACCGCACAGTATGCACCTTCGGCGATATGATGCGGGTTCCGGGCTCAAGCGGCACCCTCCTGGCGGCACGGGCCGAAGGAATGGATGTGCGGGTGGTCTACGGGCCGATGGATGCGGTAGAGCTGGCCGCTGCCCAACCCGACCGGGAGGTCATTTTTCTGGGCATCGGTTTTGAAACCACCCTGCCCGTCCTGGGGGCGGCGCTGATGGAGGCGGATCAGCGCGGGCTGACCAATTTCAGCATGCGGGTATCTGCGAAGCGGGTGGAGCCGGTGCTGCGGCATCTGCTGGAGCTGAAGGAGGTGCAGCTGGACGGTTTCCTGCTTCCCGGCCATGTGGCTATGGTGACGGGAAGCCAAATCTTCAGCTTCCTGGCTGACGAATACGGCCTTCCCGGAGTCATCAGCGGCTTCGAGCCCCTGGAGCTGGCCGGCGGCATCCACCGTCTGCTGGAGCTGGCGGCAGAGGGCAAAGCCGCTATCCACAACGATTATGCTTCCGTTGTAACCACCGGTGGCAACCCTGCAGCCCTGGCCGTGATGGACCGGTACTTCCGGCCTTGTGAAGCCCTCTGGCGGGGGATCGGGCCTATAGCGGACAGCGGCATGTCCATCCGGCCTGAATTCGCCGGTTTGGATGCGGCTGAGCGCTTCCCGGTCCCGCCGGCGCCGGCGTCCAAACCTACCGGCTGCCGCTGCGGCGATGTGATCCGCGGGCTGATCCCCCCGTCGCGCTGCGGGCTGTTCGGCAGAAGCTGCACGCCGTATCAACCAGTGGGGCCCTGCATGGTATCGGCGGAGGGCGCTTGCGCAGCGGAATATGCATACAGCCGGGAGGGGTGAACCACATGGAAGCAGATCGGATCAACATGTCCCACGGGGACGGGGGAGAGGCTGCCCACAGGCTGCTTAACGGCGTGATACTTCCCGCCCTCACCGAAACCGAAACCGAAAGCCGGGAGCCCTTGGGCGACGCAGCACTGCTGCCTGTCCCGCCTGCGGGTAAGCTGGCTGTCACCACAGACAGCTTTGTGATCAAGCCGCTGTTTTTCCCTGGAGGGGATATCGGCAAGCTGGCCGTGGCGGGAACCGTCAATGATCTGGCGGTCAGCGGTGCGGTGCCCTTGTATTTGACCGTGTCCTTTATTTTGGAGGAGGGGCTTCCTGTGGAGCAGCTCCGGACCATCTGCAGGTCAATGGCCAAGGAAGCCGCCGTCTCCGGCATCAAGATAGTGGCTGGCGATACGAAGGTGGTGGGAAAAGGGGACTGCGACGGCATGTTTATCAACACCACAGGCATCGGGGTGGTGGAGCCCGGCGCTGAGCTCCGGCCGCAGCTCATCGAGACCGGGGATGCCGTAGTGGTGACCGGCACCCTCGGGGATCATGGCATTGCCGTCCTCACGGCCAGGGAGGAGCTGGGGCTCATGTCGGAGATTCCCTCCGACTGCGCGACCCTTTTTCCCATGCTGCAGAAGGCCAGGGAGGCTTCGGCAGACATCCGCATCCTCCGGGATCCCACCCGGGGCGGGTTGGCTACGGCGCTGGCGGAAATCTGCGAGGACTACAAGCTGACAGTGGAGCTGGATGAGGATTTGCTTCCGGTAAAGCCTGAGGTGGAGGGAGCCTGTGAGCTGATGGGCTTCGATCCTCTGTATTTGGCTAATGAGGGCAAGGCCGTTCTGATCCTGCCTGCCCGGGATGTCCCTGCAGTGCTGGATGCTCTGCGGCATTTTCCTGAGGGGAGGAATGCCTGTTTGGTCGGAATGGTCACCGACCGGGAGAAGGGCCAGCTCCTTATCCGGACGCCCTTTGGCTCTACGAGACGTCTGTATAGGCTGGCAGGAAGCATGCTTCCCCGCATCTGCTGACTCTATCAAGCGTTGTAATAATGAAAACTGTTTGAAAATCACTATGTGCTAAAAAAGAATACCTTCAGAGAATTGTTCAACATAATGACACATCTTTATTATCAAAATTTGAACATTTGGTGTTTGTTGTTGTGACTGATTTCACATGATGTTAAGATTGTCACATAGGAAAAAACAACCTATTCAAAGGGAGAGATCGGATATGATCGTCAAATTCTTGAGAGAAAATGTGTACGCAGCTGGGGCGCTTTTGCTGATCAGACTGTACATCGGTTGGGATTGGATGCATCACGGTTGGGAAAAGATCACAGGC
>JAEWAA010000063.1 GCA_023391955.1 Bacillota bacterium
AACAAAACCACCGCCACGGCTCCGGTTGGGGGCGTGGCTGTTTGCTATGGTAAGCATCGGGGGGGATAAGGATACGAGGGCGTAAGCATCAGATGGCCTGCTGACGGATACGCTGGATGGGCTAACGAATCTGTAACACGCTATTTTGTGCTAACTGGCAGAATAAAGAGACCTAATGAATCTGACACACGCTATTCGCCCATTTGAAGGTGTTTTGGAGCCAATTTGGACAAATAGAGTGGCTAGGATTCGTTAGATTTCCAAAATGCCCATTTGTAAACAAATAGCGTTATGTAGGTTCGTTAGAGTTGATCATCCATGCAAAAACGGAGCCGCACATCAGTAACAGTTCTGTATACGGACGCCATGAAAAAGTCTCTGGTTTAATTTTTAATCATTCGCCTGCTTGAGGACGGTTCCCTTCTTCGGCATAAACGTATCTGTGGAGCTACTGAAATATAGGGGCAGACCCTCTGCCAGAACGGGATGGAGCGTCTTCGTGGGGTTCTGGCGCTAGTGATGGATATGGAGATGGGGCTCGGAGGAAGAGCCGCTGTTCCCCACACGTCCCAACAAATCCCCCTGCTTGACATGATCACCCACCTGAACAGAGATACTGCCCTGCTTGTTGTGATTGAGCAGCAGATAGGTTCCGCTGTCATCCAGCCTCAGATAAACATGGTTCCCGGCCATGGTCTGAAAGTTTTCTTCACCCGGTGTCAGATCGGGCTCATCCTGATAAGCCGCAATGACCGTTCCAGCCGCAGGGGACAGCACTTCCCGGTTCCAAACTCCGTAATCCTCCGGATTCCGGCTGCCGGTCCCAAAAGGCTCCATCACGATATCGTAGGCCCAGCGTTCCGAAGGCCATATAGCATGGTGCAGATTGTCTTCTACGGAATCGCCTCCCCAACCGATTACAGCTTCCTCCGCGAAGGGCCAGGCAATGGTAGCTGCAGGACTGCTGTCCGTAAGGGAGGCCGGGTAAGCAAGCGGGATTACATTCGCGGTTAAGAGTATGCAGGAAGCCCAAAGGGTATAGATGATCAGACTAACCGCCCGTTTGACCGGCTGCTTGCGTCTGGATTTGAACAACATAAGGGCTACAGTCTGATAAAGAAGGCCTGCCAATCCGGCAAAAGGAAGAACCAGCTTAAGGATAAACCATGAATAGGCACCCGGAAGTCCTGGAAACAGCCAGATGCAGACCAGGATCAGAAGCGTCAGGAGCAAGATGGCCCCATTAATAACACCCATTTTACGGGTATAATGTTTCATTTGATTCGGTCACTCCTCTGGTGATGGATATCTCTGCACTAATTAGACGACAGCAGAAGCGGATTCCCTTCAATTATGATACAATTGGCGATATCAGGAATCTGTGAAGGAGGGCCTATGAAGTTAGCGGAAGCGTTAGTCCTGCGGGCGGATTGCCAGCGGAAGGTTGCACAGCTGAAGCAAAGGCTGGAGAGGGTCATGAAGGGCCAAGAGGGGGAGCAGCCTGCCGAACAACCGGATGTTCTTTTGGCTGAGCTGGAGAAAACGCTGGACGAATTGGTTATTTGGGTCAAGAAGATCAATAAAACAAACTCCCTGTCGCCGTTTGATCAGGATAGAAGTCTTTCTGATGCTTTGGCCGAACGGGACGGTCTGATGCAGCAGCGGAACATCCTCCACGATTTATTGGAGGCGGCGGCTATAAAGCAGGATCGGTTCAGCAGGTCGGAAGTGAAATTTTACCGGTCCGTGGATGTCAATGTACTGCAAAAGAAAACGGACGAAATGTCCAAGCGTTACCGCGAGCTGGATTTCAAAATCCAGGAAAAGAACTGGTCTACGGAGGTAATTGAGGATTAATCAAGTCGGTAGCCAACCCCGTAAGAGCGAGCACACCCGGCCAACCGGTAGTTGGACCTCCCCCGATCAGATGCAGGGCCATGTCTGATCCCTACATTGTAACGCCCAGAACTGTTACAAGATTGCGCTTTAGCATGTAATTAGGGAGTATAACGTAATGTAACGACCACGTGCTGACTTATGGCTTGGCGAGGGTGGGTTTGGGGGATTTATTAATCTGTTGAATAGCCGATACATAGTATGATCAATGAAACAGAACAAGAGCCGCATCCACGCGGCTCTGTTTTATGGTTAGAAGTAAATTATCTTGTTGAAAAATCTCATTGCAATATCAATAAAGATTGATGTGGGTTTATTCCCTAGTAAAGGATGATATTTTTCATGAAAATGCCCCGTCTGTGTCTATTACCAATCTTAAATTGAAGTTCTTTTCAAATCATTAAAGAATGATGGACTTCTTTAAGCCAGTAAGCAAGATTGGGGGGGAGAAATGCGTAATATGGTAGATGATATTGATTTCCATGACGGTGTGATTGAATTAAATGATTTTTATTATGAGCCTGAAAAGTCCCCTGAAGAACAAAAATGGTTTTTTAAGAATGATATTTTACAAGTGCAGTATGACGATGGGAAATATATACTGGATGTGGGTTGGTTGCCTGAGTTCAATCTAATAAATGGTGCTTTTAAAATCGTTGTGATATGCAACTATGATTGGGATCAACCGGTATTTAGAAGGAATGCAATTGAAATAAATAAAGCAAAATTATTTATAAAAGAAGGTATAGAGTTAATTGGGGAATTAAGGTGTAAAAGGGATGGATAAAAACGCCATTTACTCAGAAATCCTTTATTTGGGTTTTGTTTTTGAAAAAGGGCGTATTAGTAAAAAGAAATGGAGTCTCATTTACAAAAAGCATCTGGGAAAACAGATTGTACTATGGAATAAGGCAGTTTCATTGATGAATGATGTTCAAATGACAGAAGAAGATGTTTCTTTCTTTAAGAATTTTATTGAATTCTGCGAATGCAGCAATGAGTTTAAGAACATTTATAGCTGTACATATCCGCGCATAAAAGAATATGAAAAATTAAATTTCGCCGGAGTTAATTCCCTTCATGATTACGGCGTTGAATCAAATGTCCTCATAAAATTAATAAATGATATGATATGTGAAATCGATACTCTGCTAGCGTTAAATAAATTTTTTGCGCCTGTAAAAGAAATCTACAAACTGCTTAATGCCCTGCATAATATCCCCCGATTTTTTGGCGATCAACCTATGGGTGGAAAGAATAAAACTGATTTTAAAACGACAATCGAATATACCTTATCGAACATGAATGATCAACTGAGGAGTAAATATAGCAGCATCTTAAAACCTTTTTTGGATAAACGATTTTAAAAGAAACTTTGCCGCGGTTCTAATATAAAATCCTCGTAGCCGGCCCATGCTTTTCGACTTCTGCTTCATCAAAACTAAAATCCCAGTGAAGCCTGTGTGGTGTTACACTGATGATGTCTAAAGATTCGATACCATTGTAGATAACCTCTCTATTGGAGTCATTGGTAACAAACAG
The DNA here is from genome assembly GCA_023391955.1 of Bacillota bacterium. GTDB lineage: Bacteria > Bacillota > Bacilli > Paenibacillales > NBRC-103111 > Paenibacillus_AR. The sequence goes on from JAEWAA010000063.1 coordinate 3,439, forward strand.
AGTGATTCTGTCTTTGTACCGGGTCATATTCACGGCATGAATAAAACCTGATGATTCCCCGCTATACACATTATCCTGCAGTTCTCTGATATTATGGGTCATATTGACCATATCTAAAAGTTTTTGAAGTTTGCTGTCAGGATAGTGCCATTGCAGGTAACCCACATTATAACTATAGTCCATGGTAAACTTTCTTAAATTGCCAAGGTCAATTGTAAATAAAGAGGCTATCCCCATGTGTGGAGTCAAAAAAACTCTTCCGCTCAATTCATTCACCTGTCTGGGACTGCCAAAGTACATGATATCCGGCAGGTTCTTCAGCAAAATTTACTGCCTCCTTCGAAGTATATTTCAAACTTGGTTAAAGAATAATTCCCCCCATATTGCGGTGGCGGCCATGGGAAATGTTCGGCCTTACATAGTATGATCAATGAGACAGAACAAGAGCCGCACCCACGCGGCTCTGTTAATTTCCATATAGCATTCTTTGTTTATTCGTTATCTTGTGCCGCATCCATGTTCATGTAGTTGATAGCCCACAGATGCCCGTCCAAGTCCACGAAGCCCCAATGATACATGGATCCATAATCTTCAGGTTCAGCATGCAATTTCCCGCCCAAGGAAACCGCGGTATTCACGATTTCATCGACCTTTTCCCGGCTCTCGAAGGCCAATGCGATCGTCATCTGCGCATACTTGCTCGTATCGACGGATTCCTTCTCCGTGAGCGTATTAAAGAATGCTTGATTAATCAGCATAACCTGCAGGTTGTCACCGATCACAATAGCTGCCGACGTCTCATTATCGGGGTATTGCGGGTTGATTTCGAATCCGAGTCCGGTGAAGAACGCCTTGGACTGTTCTACGTTGTTTACGGGCAGATTGATGCTCGTGAATGTGGACATTAATGCCATTTTTAAACACCCCGTCATCAAATTAGTTTGTTTTCATTGATCACTTCGTTTATTTAGACGAAAGCCGATCCGGGAATTCATCGGTCTACGGATCAATCCAACTCCACCCGATCCAGCCATTCCTGGATTAAGGCATTGAACAGCACCGGCTGTTCAACCTGCAGATTATGGCCGGCTGTATCCAAGGCTGCGAAGGTCGTCCGCGGATACTGCTCTAATACAGGCCAGGCATCCCGGTAACCCGTAGAGGTGTCCTGGCGGCCGGTCAGAAGCAGTCCCGGCTTATTGAAGGGGGATGTCTCCAGCGGGAACGTATAACCGTAGCGGGTTTTCACCCGTTCCAGAAACGCCCCGTCACTCAACCGGCATCCCGGTACAATATCCTCCATATACCGCTGCCACGTGTAAGCATTCAGCACAGCTCCCATCTGACAGTATTCATCGAAATCTTTTCCGCCTTGTGCCCGGACAAAGGCTTCATCCTGGCACAGCACCTGGTGCTTAGGCAAATCCCGCTCGGCAAATTCAGGAACGATCATCGGGCAAATCAGCGCAACTCCGTCTACCTGCTCTGTACGTTTCTGGACCATACCCCTGGCGATGTAACCGCCATAGGATTGTCCGGCTACGCAGTAGCGTTCCCCAGGCAGCAGTTGGTCTACCGTCGCCAGTACCGCATCAAGCATGCCGTCGGAATCGGCGATGGTATTATAATTGCGGGTTAAACCCATACCCGGCAGATCCAGATAGATTCTCCGCCAACCGCCCCGTTGTACAAACACAGGCTCCATACAGCCCTTCATGATCTGATGGTCCACGCCATAACCGTGTATCAGCACAATGGGGCGTCCCTCTCCAATTTCTTCATAATACATTTCGGCTTGGGGTGTTTGACAATAAGGCATGTCCGGACTCTTCCTTTCATAGGAACTAATGTTCCTACAACATTACCATAACCAGGAAAAAAAGAAAAGAGGGATTTCTCTGTTCCCATCAGATTCATTCGGGGGATCTTTACCGTTTTACCGCATGAACATAATGGATGGTTTCGAAGGCGGACAGTTCGTCCGTCCGGTTGGCGAAGTATCGCTCCTGGATGGCAGCAGGGGACAGATGCTCGTAAATATTCAGCCCCGCCCCCTCCAGTTGCTTCTCAAATTCCTCATAGGTATAACAAGCCTTCATC
>JAEWAA010000186.1 GCA_023391955.1 Bacillota bacterium
ATCCTGCCCCCCCTGCAGCCTTTGGTGGCATTGCGGGTATCGAACACCAGCCGCGCATGGTCCGCCAAAGCTTGATAATCCACCGCCGTATGATCTGTGGCGATCACCACAATGTCTGCACGGTCCCATAGGTCCGGCCCCGCCTCTTCGGACTCAAAAACCTCCCCCGCCACCCGGCAAACCGGCACATGGGGATCGTGATAAGCTACCTTCGCCCCTTTTTCCAGCAGATGCTCCAACAGCTCCAATGCCGGAGATTCCCGCACGTCATCGGTATCCTTCTTGTAGGCCATACCGCAGATGACCACCTTGGCTCCTTCCAACACTCTTCCATCCGCTTCCAGCAAGTCCTTGATACGCCCGGTCAACCGCTCGGGCATACTCCGGTGCAGCTCATCCGCCAGCTCGATAAATTTCAACCGGACGCCCATCCGCTCCGCTTTCCACGACAGATAAAGAGGATCAATGGGAATACAATGTCCGCCCACACCCGGCCCCGGGTAAAAGGGCATAAACCCGAAGGGTTTGGTGGCCGCCGCATCCACCACCTCCCAGATGCTCACCCCCATCCGCTCGCACAGCCCAGCCAGTTCATTCACCAGCCCGATATTAACACTGCGGAAGGTATTCTCCAGAAGCTTCGCCAGCTCGGCGGCTTCATTGGAGCTGACAGGCACCACCCGCTGGAACACTGTTTTGTAAAAGGCCCGGCCTGCCTCCAGACAACCCGGAGTGCTCCCTCCAATCACCTTGGGAGTGGCATGCAGGGAGAACTGACGGTTCCCCGGGTCCACCCGCTCCGGTGAGAAACAGACATAAAAATCCCGGCCCGCCTGCCAGCCCTTCTCCTCCTCAATCCGCCTGCGCAGCAAGAGCTCCGTTGTTCCCGGATAGGTGGTGCTTTCCAGAATAATCAGCGTCCCCCTCTTGATATGACGGACAAGCTGGTCAACCGAGGCCTCAATATAAGAGGTGTCCGGCTCTCTTTTTCCATCAAGGGGAGTGGGTACACATAACACAGCAATATCCGCCTGGGCCAGCACCGCATAATCCGTACCCGGCCGGATGGCCCCGTAACCGGTCCATAACCCCAGCTCCCGTCCATCGACATCCAGAATATAAGAGATGCCCGATTTCAGCTTCGCTATTTTATCCGGGTCGGTATCGATTCCATATACGGTATATCCCGCCCGGACGATCTCCATGGATAAGGGCAGACCTACATACCCCATCCCGATCACAGCTACCTCTGCAGCGCGTTTTTCAATTCCGGCAAGCAGCTCCACGTCGTCTCCTCCTCCATGTCCTTACGCTACGCTCGGGCAACTTACTGCGGGGTCATAAACTGGCTGAGCACCTGTTCCATTTCCTTGGACGAAAGCAGCTCCTTCTTTTTAAGCTTCTTCACGGAGACGTTGGCATTGTGAATGACATTCACATAATTCCGCCCGGCCAAAACCTCGTGGGGAAGGAGGATGACATTCTTATGTCCGCCCCCGTTGGGAATCTGCACCCGATAGCCCGAAAGAAAGTCGGGAACCGAATAAATAAAGGTATAAAAGGATAAACACGGATGATAATACCTCTCCATCAGACCATTGACTCTATCCCACATATACCCGTTGGTGTTCACCAGCGCTACCGTTCCAGGCTTAGGCTTGTAATCATGAAGCTGCTGGACGAAGCTCTCGTGGTACAGATCATCCGAGTCAATTCGCGCTACATACAGCTCCTGGGCGCCTTGCACATAGGCCTCCATCCGGCGTTTGCTTTCGATGCTGGTGCCGAACTGGACATTAGCCGGCAATGGCTCATATTTGCCCAGAATCTCTTCCACGATGTCGCTGCAGCCCCCCGCCAGCTTGACGACCGCCAGGAAGTTCTGATTGGATTGTTTTTTGAGACTTCGCAGAGTCAGCCTCTGAAAAATGCCGATCCGTTCCTCCAGCCATCCCCGGGTCAGCCGGTCCGGATTCATTCCATAATTGTTGAAGTTTATTTCAATGACCACTTTTCGTTTCATGCCTTTACCTCCTTTAGGTCTGTACAATAGTCAACCTATGTAAGCCCTCCGCAAAGTTACACGTACAAAGGACCATCACGCCGGAAATCGGGACGGATTTTGCGCCCAATTCGAGGTCATCCGGTCCATCCTCACCATTCAAAAAGCCTTCAACCGCTGAAATGGCTGAAGGCTAAACTCCCTATGGACCCCAATGGCCGGATTCGGACCTGCAGGACACCCATCAAACCGGCGTCATAAACTCGCTTAACACCTGCTCCATTTCCAGGGGCGTAAGAAAATCCTTGCTGCGGATTCTTTTGGCCGAGCTGTTGGTGGAATGTATGATATTGACATAATTGCGATGCGGGATGATCTCGTGGGGAAGCTCAATGACATTGCCGTGTGTCCCTCTTCTTGGAATCTTTACTCTGTACCCGGCCAGAAATTCCGGAACGGAATAGATGAAGGTATAGAACTGCGGGGAAAAGTGATAGTCCCGGGCCATGACGCCGTCTACCATGTTCCACATATACCCGTAGCAATTCATTAATGCCACTGTCTCCGGTTGGGGCTTGTAATCATAAAGCTGCTGGACGAAGGTTTCGTGATAGAGGTCATCGGAGTCAATGCGGGCCACATACAGCTCCTTTGCCTCTTTGGCATAATCCTCGATCATCCGGTCGGTTTCCGTCATGGTTCCGAACCGGATATTGTCCGGCAGCGGCTCCTGGCCGGCCAGAATATCCTCCACAATCTCCGTACACCCCTCCGCCAGCTTCAATACCACCAGAAAATTCGGATTGGTTTGTTTCTTCAGGCTTCTCAGGGTCAGGCTCCGGAACAGAGCGATCCGGTCCTCCAGCCATTGGCGGCTCAGCCGGTCGGGATTGATTCCCATATTGTTAAAATGGATCGCAATAACCACTTTTCTTTGCATGGTAGCGCCTCCTTTTAGGGCTGTACACAGTCAACCTATGTAAGCTTCCCGTAAAGTTACACGTACAAGGGACCAACGAACCGCAAATCGGGACGGATTCCCCGCCCAAATTAAAGAGGAATCCAATAATTCCTCTGTACAGGGGCATACACATATAGCAGATGACCCGAGAAAGGAGAACTGATCTTCCGTGAACAGCATTCCATTAACTACCACGCAGGTCCTGGACCGGCTGAAGCTGGCCTTAGAGAAACGCCGTCCCTTCTCGCTGGTGCGGATCGGGGACGGGGAGAACCTCGTTCTGGCCCAAAATTCGGTTTTCCCGATGGACTTCGTTTTGAAGGAGCGTTGGGCCATCAAGGCCAACCGGGGGCAAAAGGGGCTGCAGCTGCCCAATCTCCCCTTGCGCGACGCTGTCAGGGATGCGGTGACAAAAGCGGATGTGGTGGGAATTTTGCCTCATGAAGACACCTCCATTATTGCTCCCGCCTATCTCAAACGGCAGCTGACGGATCAGGTGTTCCAGGCACACGGCCTGAAGCCCAAAGCCATATGCGACGCCCGGATTAACCGGGAGATGCTGTTTACCCAGCAATTCTGGTCGGTGGTAACTCCCTGGCGGATCGTACTGGTTACCCGGGAGCCGGAGCCATTGAAACGGGCGCTTGCGGCTCCTCCCTACCGCCTGAATATTGTCCACACCCTCCCCTTCGGCGATTACAGCCAGATGGACACCACCTTGGAATGGTTCAGGCAAAACCGGGAAACCTTCGATCTGGCGTTGTTCAGCTGCGGCGTCAACGCCGTGGTTCTTGCCCAAAAAACCGCTGAGCTTACGGGCAAGGCCGCCCTTGATTTCGGCAAAGCAGGCAACATTATTCTGAAGGGCACCCCCAACTAACCTCCTCGCTTCCTAGGGCGTGTCTGAAAACTCCGAGGGGAGCAGATTTAAGCGAATTTTCGTTCATGGCAAGGCACTTTTTCGTTAG
>JAEWAA010000265.1 GCA_023391955.1 Bacillota bacterium
CGTCAGGCGTGTGGGCGTAATCCACCAGTGCAAGAAAGGACTGCCCCTCGTTGATAACCTCCATCCGCCCCGGTACACCCGGCAAGGAAACAAGTCCGTCCCGAATCGTCTCCAGCGGCAACCCTTCCGCCAGTGCAGCTGTAATGGCTGCCAGCGCATTATATACGTTGAAGGTACCAACCATACCCAGCTGCATGTTGATAGTCCCTTTATAGGTTACAACCCGGAAGGACGTCCCCTGCGAGGTTAACCGAATGTCCTCCGCCCGAACGTCAGCCTCTTCCCGGATGCCGTACGTCAGCACATGAGCTGCGGTCAATTTGCGGAAAACAGCCGAAGCCGGGTCATCAGCATTCAACACAGCAATCTTACCGGTGGCAGGGTCGCCGGTGAACCCATTGCCAAGACGGGAAAAGAAAAGCCCCTTAGCCGCAATGTAATTTTCCATCGTACCGTGATAGTCCAGATGGTCCTGTGTAAGGTTCGTAAAAACCGCCGTCCGGAAATCGCAGCCCAGCACCCGGCCGGTGTCCAGCCCCTGCGAGGTTACTTCCATCACGGCATAGGCACAGTCCGCATCGGCCATCCGCCGCAAATTGGCCTGCAGCACGGGCGGTTCCTGTGTATTAATGTCCGTTTGGAACAGGGCATCTCCAATCTTGGTGCCTATGTTTCCCATCAGCCCTGTCTTGTGACCGGCATACCGAAGTATCGCCTCTATCATGTAGGTAGTGGTGGTTTTTCCGTTAGTGCCGGTAACGCCAATCAGCTTCAGCTCCCTGCTGGGATGTCCAAAAAAATGTGCGGAAAAGACTCCAAGCGCATGCCGCGCATCCTTTACGAGGATAACCGGCGCGTTAACCTCAACCTTCCGTTCGGCAACCACAGCCGCCGCTCCAGCCTGAACCGCAGCCGCTGCATAAGGATGCCGGTCCTCCTGATAGCCCGGAATACCCGGGATACACACAAACAGCTCACCCGGCGCCACACGCCGCGAATGATTGGTGATGCCGGTAATTTCAATCTCCGAATCCCCTTCAATAATCGCATTCGGAATTAGTACAGCCAAGTCCGCTAATTTCATTCCCCATGACCTCCCAACCTTCATACACCTCCCTTATTTTACGCCACATCCGCCAACAAATGGAAGATAGCGCAACCAGCAGCATCAAAAAAAGCATGTTATGCCTGCACCTGCCAGGGATAACATGCTTTGCTTTATTGGATTAAGCAAGGCCCAAAAAAGCGCGGGTCCGTGCCTGCTGGGGATTGCCGAACAGCTCCTCCGGCGTACCGGTTTCGATGACCTCTCCCTTGTCCATGAGGATCACCTGATCGGCTACCTCCCGGGCAAAGCTCATTTCATGGGTGACAATGACCATGGTCATCTTCTCCAGCGCCAGCTCGCGGATGACCTTCAGCACCTCACCGGTCAGCTCCGGGTCAAGGGCCGAGGTGGGTTCATCAAACAGGAGGATCTCCGGCTTCATCATCAGAGCTCTGGCGATAGCGACCCGCTGCTTCTGGCCCCCGGACAATCGGGAGGGGTACACATCCGCTTTGTCCGCCAGGCCAACCTTCTGCAGCAGCTCCAGGCTGTTGCGCCTCACGTCAGCCGTCTCCTGCCGCCGGGCCGCATGACGCGGAGCCAGCTCCAGATTGCCCCTTACGGTCAGATGGGGAAACAGATGGAAATGCTGAAACACCATTCCCATTTGGGCCGTCATCCGCTTGATCTCCGCCCCGCTTCCGTATGCCCCGTCCCGGACCAGATAATCGTCCCCGATCCGGATGCTGCCCCCGTTCACCTGCTCCAGGTGAATCAGACTGCGCAGCAGGGTGCTTTTGCCGGAGCCGGAGGGCCCGATAATCGCCACCACCTGATTTTTCTTGATCTCCAGGCTAACGCCGCGCAGAACGTCCAGCTCGCCGAAGGATTTTCGTAGTCCATCAACTTGAATCATGGTCATATGCTGCCATTCCTTTATTCGAATTTAAACCGCCGCTCCAGCCACTTGAACAGCAGCGTCAGCACCGCCGTCATCAGAAGATAAATCACACCCGCCAGAAACAGGGGGGTAATGGAGGAGTCCCGGTTCACCGCCGTTTGGGCAAAATGCAGCAGCTCCGGTACGGCTACGGCGTACAACAGCGCCGTGTCCTTCACCAGGGTCACCGATTCATTGGCAACCGCCGGAAGAGCCACCCGGAACATCTGGGGGATAATCACCAGCGTCATGCTTTTCCAGCGGCTTAAACCCAGCACCTGGGCTGCTTCCTGCTGGCCTCTGTCCACCGCAAGCAGCCCGCCCCGGAAGATCTCGGCGAAGTAGGCCGCATAGTTCAGCACAAAACCCAGACACGCCGCCGTAAAACGGTCCATCACCAAATATTCGCCCACCACCGGCAGCATCGGCAGGCCGAAGCAGATAAACAGCAGCTGCAGGAGCAGTGGAGTTCCCCGCATCACATAGATGTAGGCATTTGCCAGCCAGGCTAGGGGCTTCACCCTGCTTTTGACCGCCAGCGTGCACAGAAACCCAAGAGGGATGGACAGCAGAATGGCGATAAGAAACAGCAATACTGTGGTTTGGGCCCCCTCCAGCATGGGCTTTCCAATACGAATGAGATAATCCAGATCCATCGCGCTTAAAGCTCCTTCGAACGCAGGAAAACCAGATTAGCCTTAATCCGGTTTCCGCCGTCTGTATCAATTACTTCAATACTTTATTTTCGCCGAACCATTTGTTGGAGATTTCTGCAGCCTTGCCGTTTTGATTCAGCTCGTCCAGCGCCTTTTGCAGCTCGGTCAGAAGCTTTTCGTTGCCTTTTTTCACGCCGATGCCATATTCCTCGGGAGCCAGCGCTTCATCCAGCACCTTAAAGGCAGCCTTATCCTTGGACATATGATATTTCGCCACGACCTCGTCAATGACCACAGCCTGAACCCGGCCAATCTTCAGGTCGGCAAGAGCCAGCACATTATCCGAGAACTCCGTCACCTTCTTGATCTGGGACTTGATGGGGTTGCCGTCCAGCGCATCCGCTGCCGAGGACAGGGATTGCAGGCCTACTTCCTTGCCTGCCAGATCGGACAGCTTCGTGATGCCGGAATTGGCTGCCACGACCACTATCTGGCTATTCTTCAGGTACGGCTTGGTGAACAGCACCTTTTCCTTGCGCTCATCCGTAATGGTGTAGCCGTTCCAGATCAAGTCGATCCGTCCGCTGGAGAGCTCAGTCTCCTTGGTCTTCCAATCGATAGGCTGGAACTTCACCTCATAACCCATTTGCTCACCGGCCGCCCGGGCGTAATCAATGTCGAAGCCGACAATTTCATTCTTGTCATCCCGGAAGCCCATAGGAGCGAACTTGTCATCAATGCCGATGACCAGCTCGTTATCCTTCTTGCCTGAGCTGGAGCAGCCCAGAACCGTCATTGCCAGGATCAATAGTGTCATACCCAATACCGCAAACTTTTTCATGCCAAATCCCCCATCTGTAGGAAATATTTCACAAAGTAAGGCCGAACGCTTTACTCCATTACCACGTTATCACAGAAATATATCATAACATACCACTAACATAGAGTCGATAGTTTCGCGAGAAGAATTAACCATATGTCTATTTTTACCAAGGAATCCGCTTCCGGACCTCCTCCACGATAATCCTGACCCCCTCTTCGATTTGCTCCGGGCTCGTCTGGGAAATACTGATCCGCAGAAACTTCTCACGTTCCCTATAACCGGACAAATAGAAGGCCTTGCCGGGAACAACGGTGACTCCTCTCGCCGCAAGCCGCTTAACCAGCTGCTCCAGATTGACAGTGGGCTTCAGCATAAACGGGGTGTAGATACCCGACGCAATCTCCGGTACCTCCAGCAAGTCCGGTTCATTGTACCGCTTCACCGATTCCATCAGCACCTGCAGCCGCGAGGCGTACAAGCTGCTGATTTTGTGCTTGTGCCGCTCGTACATCCCGTTTTTGATATACACCTCCAGCGCTGCCTGGGACAAAAGAGAGGTGTTCGAGTAGCTGTTGTACGCCTGGAACGCCTTCAACAGCCCTTCGGGCAATACAGCCGCCCCTACCCGCAAACCCGGAAATATAATCTTGGAAAAGCTCTTTACATAGATTACGCGGGAGTGTTCATCATACGCATGAATCGGGTCGAAGGACCGCTCTACGCCCAGATCGGCCATATAATCATCCTCGACTATGTACACATCATATTTGCCGGCCAGTCTGGCGATAGCCTTTCTTTCATCTATGCTGTAAGAGGTCCCTAGGGGATTGTGGTACCGGGACATAGTATAAAAGAATTTGATCTTCCCGCTGCCAAAAATCCGCTCCAGCTCACCCAGATCAACACCCGCTGCCGTCCGCGGAATGCCCCGTACCGGTATCTCCTCCGTCTCCAAAAAACGCAGAAAAAGATCATAGCTGGGCTGCTCCACCAGAACGGTTGTGTTACCGTTGGGAAACGGCATTTTGGCCAGCAATTGCAGCGCCTGCTGTGCGCCGGAGGTGACCATGATCCGGTGGGCCTTGGCAAATACCTGATCCCCTGCCAGATGGGATACAAGGGTATGCCGGAAGGACTCCAGCCCCTGCGGATCACCATAGGTAAACAGGTCATACTTGTAGATATCGATGGCCTTGTTCAGACAGTGCTGGAAATCCAGATACGGAAACACGTCCACATCCGGCAGCACCGTTGCGAAATTGATGACACTGCCGTCCCTCTTATCCCGCCAATCCCCCGGCTTTTCCACCACGAAAAAACCGCTTTGCGGCACTGAATAAATGGCATGGCGCTTCTCCAGCTCCGCGTAGGCACGGGTAACCGTGCTGATGCTGCAGCCGTACGACTCCGCAGCGCTGCGGACGGAGGGCAGACGCTGCCCGGGACGGTACAGCCCCTCCCGGATCTTACGCTCCACATCAGATAGAATCGAATGATATTTCTTCACAACGCTCCCCCTTGTCCAAATCCCAACTGTATCGGTACAGTTTAACCAAAAGCACATGGTTTGCATAGCGGTTTTGCCGTATCGTTAAGAAAAAAGAGGAGGAATCCAACCCATCATGACATCAAACCATCTGCGGCTCCCTTATTTCCTCGCCGTCCTCAACGCGGGAATCATCGGGTTATCCTTCTTGTTCGCCAAAATCGCGCTGGATTACGCCAGTCCCATGGACACGCTGGCATTCCGTTTTACCACCTCGTTTGTGGTGATGTCCATACCCGTGGCCTTCGGCTGGATTAAGCTCAGCTACCGCGGCAAACCCCTGGCTAAGGTGCTCCTGCTGGCTGTCCTGTATCCCCTTGGCTTTTTTACGCTCCAGGCCTTCGGGCTGCAGCACGCCACCTCCGCGGAGGGCGGCATTCTGTACGCCTTCACACCCGTTGTCACCATGCTGGCCGCCTCCCTATTTCTCAAGGAACGGACTACTCTCTACCAGAAGCTGTCCATCTTCCTGTCCGTGTTCGGGGTGGTTTTCATCTTCGTGATGAAAGGCAGCCGGATTGATCTGTCCAACATGCTGGGAATTTCCCTGCTGCTGCTGACCTGCGCCGCCTTCGCCGGATATACAGTGATGGCCCGATCGTTATCCAAGCACTTCCGTCCAGCGGAAATCACGTATTTGATGCTGGGCATCGGCTTTGTCACTCTCCTCACCGTATCCTTAACCGGCCATGTAACGGCAGGAACGCTTGACCGTTTCATTGCCCCACTGGCCAGCGGCACCTTCATCGTCTCCATCCTGTTCCTGGGCATCGCCTCGTCATTGGTTACGGCACTGACCTCCAACTACATCCTGTCCAAGATGGAGGCGTCCAAAATGAGTGTGTTCTCCAATCTCTCCACTATCGTCTCCCTGGTTGCAGGGGCGGTGTTTCTGGGGGAGGAAATCACCGTATATCATCTGATCGGCTCGGTGCTGATCATCGCAGGCGTTATCGGGGCCAACCGATTGGGCGCCAAAAAGCCGCAAGCGGCCAAATAAACAGGCCATCCCGCAAGGGACAGCCTGTTTCTGCTTTATCTCTCTATTATGGAGCGGGCGTAAGCTCGATCCTCGTCTCCAGCCCCTTCAGGAATTGATCCTCCTTCACGTCCTCTGCGAAATCATCCCGGATCAGGAACGGCTTCACCGTTAAAAATGCGGTGTTCCCGGGAGTGGTGGCATACCGGCGGTCGAATACCAGGCGGTTCCCTTGGATCACACCATCTCCGTTCAGGGCGGGCAGTCTGCGTCCCTGATCGTCATAAACCGCAATGCCAACCTTGATTAAGCGCCGTTCCTGCGCCTCCGTCAGCGTTTTGGCTCCGTTCAGGGCCACGGAGGTGGTTAAGCGGGTGGAAACCGGCGTAACCGACACATTGGAAACCGCCAAGGTAAGATCTCCTGCGCTTACGGCAAGAGTGTCTTTTGCCCCCATGGACCCGATGGCAGTCTTCTGGAACGGAATCTCCAGGACGAATTCATGATCGATGCCATCCAGCTTCATTGTCACCGTACCCTTGAACGAATCCGGAGCCGTCCCCGGGGCCATCACCTGCTCGAAGACCAGCGTGTCCGGAGACACTTCGCCGGCTCCGCCGAAATACAAGCCTCCACCTTCGGCTCCGCCATCCACCTTAAAGAATACATTTTCCACTGCGCTGGAGAGCTTCAGATCCTTTTTCCCATTATCGTAGATGCCGTTCTTCAGGTTCGGCGCTGCCACATGGAGCAGGAACGCAGCCCGGGTGCCGTCATAGAATGACTCGCTCACCTCCAGCTTCACATCCTCGTATGCAGCTGCGCTGCCGGCTTGGCTCGTCAATCCCAGCACACCCGCCGTCCGCAGTCCGATATCCGTTTGGATGCTGCTGAACAGGCTCCCCACAACCGGTATATTCTTGAGCGCACCGGCCATAACCGGCGAGACAAAGCCCGCACCCAGAACGCCAAACCCGATGAGGCCCGCTGCCGCCGTCGAAAGCATCAGCTGGCGGAGACGCCGAGTTCCCTTGGACCGGATGCTTTGCTGCGGCTGCCGGGTAAGCGCTGCATATGTTTCGTCTAGACGACCCCGGACAAGGGAGGATATAGCCTGATGCTCTGTCCCGATTGCTCTTATTTCATTCTCGATTCCCCCGAATTTATCCATAGTTCAACGTCCCCTCCTGAAAATGTGCAAATTGGCGAAGCAGGGCCTCACGCGCCCGGTACAGCCGCATCTTCACGGCACTCTCCGAAATGTTCAACGCCTCCGCCACCTGGCGCAGCGGCAAGTCCTCGTAATAATGGAGCAGAACCACCAAACGCTGCGGCTCTTCCAGACGTTCCACCGCCTCCCGCAGATCAATGCTGTCATACGCATCCGTGCTGGCAACAGCCGCTGGAACCTCGGCAACCACCTCCGTACCCGAACGCTGCTTCAGGATCTTGTTGCATTCATTAATCACAATCCGGAACAGCCATGTCTTGAAATATTTCGGCTCCCGCAGAGAAGACAAGGATTTATACGCCTTCAGAATGCTCTCCTGCAGTGCGTCCGCCACATCCTCGTCCCGATGCAGCATGGACTTGGCCATTCTGTACATGGAATGCTCCAGCTGCTGGATCAGAGCGACGAAGGCTTCAGCATTTCCCGCCTTGGCCCGTTGGATTTGATCGGCCATCTCCATGTGGCACTCTCCTTCCTCTTGGTTTGTCTTTCTATATGTTAGACCCGCGCGCAAGCCAGATGGTCACTTTCATTCAGCAAAAATATTTCCCGGGTGATACAATCCAAAAAAACCGCCACCTAGGGTGACGGTCATATGCAGCTCTAGAAATGATATTTCTCCAACAGGATCTCTCCGGAATGCCTGTTTTATTAATAATCCCGGACGGCATCGAACCAGCCCTGAGCCGTCTCCTCGGGTATAGGGTGTCCGATCAGGTGGGGGGACTGGCTGAGCTGCCATACGGCTTCGCCCAGATCATCCCTTTCGGTGGTTTCGATTCCCTTCATCCCATTGAAGCGCCGGGTGAATGCGGTGAGAATGGTCTCCGCCTCGGCTATGCTGCGGGCTTCAGCCATGGATGCCTGAGCCAGGGTGTACGCTTCGTTGGCCAGCTTGGCCAGCCGTTTGGGCCAGGACGCGAAGGGGCGGCCAAATTCGGTTATCCACCATTCCGGCTTCCGCAACTGGCTGACAGAGGCATAATCGCTCCAAGGGCGGGTTTTCGCACGCGCCTTCATTTGCTGCCTTAGACGTTTGCCCCCGGCCTCCTCCACATTGTACGCAATAAACCTGTCCAATAGCGGCCACGTCTCCAACGGGGGCAGATCCCCCAGCTCCGGGATAAAGCGCAGCTCCAGATTCCGTAATCCGGGATGGCGGGCCAAGGCATCCATATGACAGAAGTTGCCCCACAGGCTCAAGGACTCCAGGCGGGGGAACCGGTCCAGACCGTTCAGTGAAATCGGCTGTCCCAAGGAGGCACCCTGCAGCGTCAAGCTTGTCACCCCCTGCAATTCACCCATCTCGGGCAGCTGAAGAGGAGTGTCCGTCTTGCGGCGGCTGGTGGATGGCGCCAAGATCAGCATAGACGGCAGAGCGCCTGTAGCCACAAACCGGGACAGCTCACCTGACACAGTAAGATGGAACAGCTCATTGGGAAGCTTCAGGTTTACACAACCGGAGGCGGATGATTTCAGCTCGATAAAGAATCCGTGCATCCTGGACAGACTGGCGTCCAGCTCCACATCCGCTGACAAAAGAGGCCTCCAGTTCATCTGCTCAATGGGACGCTTCTGCGCCCACTCCAAAAACCCGCTGTCATTTCCTGTATACGTAAGATGTCGCGGCCAGGGTGAACCCGCCGGTGTAGCGAAGGGATCGAAGACGGACCAATGGATGGGCTCATCCGGGGCCACGTGAAGGTCTGCTTTATTTCCCAACTCCGGCGGGCCAATGGACAGGCTGCCTACGCCACGGCGAATAACGAGAATATGGCTGCCAGGACCGGTCAGATCAATGGAATATTGGCCGTCCTCCCGAATGGAAGCAGGCGGGAAGGCTTGGTTATCAAGGGACATGGGGATCATCCTCTCCATGGTTTTATACATATTGTATCGTAAAATGTGTTTCGAGGCGCGTTCTTGGAGCATTTCTCCGGGCATAAAAAAGAGACCGCTCTGCGGTCTCCGCCTGGACATGTGTGCACACCCCTGTCCAATTTCTAACGAATATCAGAAGCCTTATTTCGGAAAGAATGGCGGATTGGAACACCTAAGGAATATGAGCCGCCTTATTTGCCGCCCGCTGCTCTAATTTGAGCCTGTTTCCTTGAAATAACCCTCCACAGATTCGTTAGAACACGAACAGGGGCACAACGGGCAAAATAACGTTGCTGAGATTCGTTAGATTAGTTGCTGCCCTCATTCCTGTCTGCCCGATACATGCTGTCTGCTTCGATGGGATTTTCCTTGGCTGTGATGGAACGCGGAATCATCCGGCATACCTGAACAGGTCCGCCGTATACCGCTGATCTGTACTTGTCTACATGCTGCTTGGACAAGGGCCGGTTGTAATAACCGGGCACGTATTTATTCATCATTTCCTGAAGGACACGGGTGGCTTCACCCAAATCTGTGATCGGCTCAGCCTGCCCGAATAGCATCACACTCATGTAGGCCGTGTCCGTTTTGGCAGGCACCGGATTGGTGATGGTTCCATACTCCTCGCATACGGTGAAACACACCTCCGGATTATCCTGCATCACCTGATTGCGCCTTCCGTCTCCGGCTCCGTGAAAATACAGCCTCCCATCCATCCACACATAGTTAAGCGGCACAACATAGGGATGGTTGCCATCCGCCAACCCCAGATACCCGATTCTCGCCTGCCGCAAAAAGGCTTCAATCTTCTCTTCATCCTTACACTCTCTAACCTTATAACGGACTGGCTTCATGCGAAAATTCCTCCTTCTCATACCTGCGTTATTCAGGTAGTATAGCAATGAATGGATTGTGCGGAAATATCCAAACGATGCAGTTTAGAGCAATCCATAACATGCAGACTCGGATGAAGCTACGAGTAAGGAGAGAGTCCTCATGTTGAAAGTAAACCGCCAGGATAAAACCCCAATCTGGCAGCAATTGCTGAATCAGGCGATTCAACATATCACCAGCGGGATATGGGCTCCAGGGGAATTGCTGATCCCCTCCCGCGAGCTCGCGCATCAGGTGGGAGTTTCCCGCTCCACCATCCAGATCGTCTATGAGGAATTGCTCAGCAGAGGGTATACCGTGACCTCCGGGAGAGGCGGAACACGGGTGAGTCACTGGAGTCACATTACGGAGCCGGTGACACCTTCAACAGCCCAGGGTCCCGTCCCGCCTTCCTTGCCCTTGCTGCATTCAGCCGTGGATCAACTGCATGATTGGTTCGGGGGCTAGCAGCACAGGGAAACGGAGATAGACTTTACCCCGCATGAGCCTTATCTGGATGAACATTTTCAGAAAAACTGGCGGCAGTCCCTCCTCCACGCTTCCGCCGCCATGTCCCTGTCGGATTGGGCATATGGTGATCCGTACGGTCTTCCGGCGCTACGCGGGCAAATCCAGCGTTATTTATTGCTGGAGCGGGGAATCCGGATCGGAACTGATCAAATTCTCCTGACCTCGGGCGCCCAGCATAGCCTTGACTTAATCGCCCAAGCGCTGTTATCCGAAGGGGATACGGTCTCCTTGGAGGACCCCGGTTTTCCCGCGGCCTGGATGGCCATGAAATACCGGCAGATGCAGGTAGTGCCTGTTCCCGTGGATGCCCAAGGGCTTGTGGTGGAGCGTGTCGCCCCCCGGTCCAAGCTGGTGTTTGTAACCCCTTCGCACCAATGCGCAGTAGGGTCCGTGATGTCGGAGCCGCGCAGGCAGCAATTGCTGCATCAGGCTGTACAAGACCAAATGTGGATCATTGAGGACGATTATGACAGCGAATTCCGGTACCGGGGAGACCCGCTTCCAACCCTTTTTAGCCAGGCAGCGGCGAATACCTTGTATCTCATGAGCTTCTCCAAAATGATTGCTCCCGGCATCCGGATATCGGCAATTGTGGGATCCGTGGAGGCCATCGCCCAACTGGCCCGGGTCCAGGAGCTGACCTACCGTCAGCTTCCCGTGATGGACCAGCTCACGTAGACCCACTTTATCAAACAGGGGCATTTTATGCGGCATATGAGAAGGGTGCGGAACGTATACCGGCGGCGGCACGAAGCCATAACCAAGGCCATTGCGGCCAGCGGGTTAGGGGATCGGTTCCGCCTGAGCGGAGCGGAAACGGGTCTGCATGTGCTGCTTGAAGCGGAGGCCTCCTGCGACGAGGAGGCAGCCACCGCACTGGCCCTGCAGCAGGGCATACGGGTTTATCCGCTGCGGCCCTATTGTCTGGAAAGCAGCCGGAAAGGATGGGTGCTGGGGTTTGCCAAGGTAGACGAAGCGTCGATTGAGCGGGGAATTCATCGTTTAGCGGGGGTATGGATGTAAGAATTCATTCAGCTACAGCCAGATTTAAAAGGACCATCCCTTACGGATGACCTTTTTAGAGCGGCACTATATTGCACATATGCTCATTCAAATCGTTCGAATAAGCCAGCCTTACAACTGGTACCTTCATGCCCCACTTCACCATTAAAGGTGCAGCATCTTCAATGACCGTTGCCGCCAGCCTTTCGTCTGGAATGTAGTGAAGTGTTTCTTTGGGTTGTGCCTCAAGATGGACTCCACCCATCCTATGCAGAACGATCATTAGTGATGTTTGTTTTTTTAATGCTGCCGCAACACAGTTAAACTGAAACCAGCCATAATTGTTAAAGGTATAAAACCCCTCCTTACCCCAATTTTCATTTGCGTAATCCAAATGCCCTACACCTTCAGCTGCAGGCCGCGTGAATCTCGGCAATGTATCGGATACGATTTTTTCCAACAGGCTGAGCTTCTCTTCTTCACCATAATAACGCCAGTATGCCATTGCAAAATCGTTTACCAGCTGCTCTTCTTCCACGGGGGTAGGCCTTTGCTCCATATTCCAAGCAATTAAGGCATGGCCGAGCTCATGAATCACGTTGTACCAATGAAAATAAATTTCGTACCATTCCTCTGCCTGATGTAAGCCAAATAAATTCCCTACAAGCTCATGCTGTTGCGCGCTGCCATTTTTATATAATCCCGTGATAATTTCGGCACAACAAGCTGTCAGATCATCCATGCTTATCCCTCCATAAAAATAAATGGACGTAAGAATTCACTCCATCTGTTCCAGCCCGCTCTCATCTACGATGATGATTTGCCGTTGGCCAACGAGCTTAATCCATCCCTGCTCCTGAAACACGGCCAGCTTGCGGCTAAGGCTTTCCTGCGTGGTGCCGATCATCACCGCCAGGTCTTTTTTGCTTACAGGCAGCATGATGACGTTATCCTGGGTTTGACCCTTCTGCTGATTGTGCAGCATCTCCAATAAAGTCCTGGCGAGCCGTTGCTCCACATCATATAGGGTAAGCTGCTCCAATTTGGCCTCTGCGGATTCAATACGCTCGGTATACTTCTCCAGGAACTTGATCGCGATCTGGGGAGTCCGCAGCATGAGGTCATTGATCACCTTACCCTGAATCAGGCAGATCTCCGTCGTCTCCAGTGCCTCCGCGGTGTCCGTTAATACCGTATGGCTGAATAAGGACAGCTCCCCTGTGAAATCACCGGGCTGAAGAATACGCACAATCTGCTCCTTGCCGGAGGGAGAGAAGCGGGATATCTTCACGCTCCCCCGGTGGACAATCCATAGATTCGCGGACGGGTGCCCCGGAGAGAATAGTACCTCCCCTTTTGTGTATTGCTTGCTGATGGAGGCACCCATAACCTCCCGCTTCTCTTCCTCGGATAAAATGTCCAGAATCGGCACATTGTTGATGCACAAGGCTGGAGACGGGTCTGCTGCCTTCGCCTTATTGGCCGGATGATGATTGCATGCCATTGGGAATCCCTCTATTCCTGGTGAATATAGTTGGCTTCGTCTTTCTTCCACGGTAGCGTGTTAACCAAACCGCATTCATAATCACGGCCAATACACTTAATTCATGCACGAGCATGCCGGAGGCCATGAATACACTTCCGGTTAATACTCCGATTAACAGGATCAATACGACGACAACCGCGAAGGTAATATTTTGCCTCATATTCTTCATTGTAGCATGGCTTAATCCCAAGGCGTACGGAAGGTTGGACAGACGGTCCGACATGAGCACCACATCGGCGGTTTCGATAGCGGCATCCGTGCCCGACCCGCCCATTGCAATGCCTACATCGGCAACGGCCAAAGCGGGAGCATCGTTCACACCATCGC
>JAEWAA010000284.1 GCA_023391955.1 Bacillota bacterium
TGACAATATCGCTGATTTCCCCGGAGGCCATCATCATGTTGAAGGCTTCCTTGCGATCCGTTACGGTTTTGGGCAGAGTGGCCTTCAGGGAAACGTTGGTCAATTCAGCGGCTCTTTTGAACACGGCCCAGGATTCGTTAAATACGTTCCCGTCGAACATCAGATGGACGGACAGGGATAAGGGCTTGTCACTGGCTTTGGTGTTCGTCTGCGGGGATGACGCCGCTCCTGCAGGAGAGGGGCTGCCCGCTTTGGGTTCTTCTGCGCCGCTGTTGCCTCCGCAGCCTGCCAGCAAGGAGCCGCCCAGGGCCAATGCCATGATGGAGCATACTGCAGGACGGATGGTTGTTTTTGTCATGATAAAACCTCCCTTTTTTATGGTTGCCATGCTGTTTATGGTAACGGTTCTGTTAGCCTTTGATAGAACCGATCATAACGCCCTTCACAAAATATTTCTGGATAAACGGATATACGGCCACAATGGGTACAACGGACAGCACAATGGTGGCATAAATAACGGTTTCCTGGCTGAAGGCGGCCACGTCGGAGGTCATCATCATATCCTCCGTCGGCTTCATGCTGACCACCAGCTTGTTGAGCAGCACCTGCAGCGGGATTTTATCCTCATCCTTCAGAATAACCATGGCCCAGAAATACCCGTTCCAGCGGTTAATGGCATAAAAGAGGGATATAGCGGCAAGAGACGGCTTGGAGAGGGGCAGCACAATCCGCCAGAGCACCTGTGCATCGGTAGCCCCGTCCACCTTGGCTGCTTCCTCCAGATCCTCGGGAATGGACTGGAAGAAGGAGCGGAGAATCACTACATTGAAGGTGCTGATGGCAAAGGCAAAAATAATGGCCGTCCGGGTATTGATAAGTCCCAGCTCCCGCAGGTTCAGATAAAACGGGATCATACCCGCGCTGAAAAGCATAGTGAAGGCGATAAAAAAGCCGATGGCGCCCCGTCCCAGGAGACGCTTCTTGGATAGGGGATACGCGCCGAAGATGGTAAACATCACGTTCACCACCGTCCCCGCCAGGGTATAAAAGATGGTGTTGGCATACGCCATCCACAAGGAATTTTCCTTCAACACCTGCTTGTAGGCGTCGAAGGTAAGGTCTACCGGCCAAAACATAACCCTGCCGGTTACCACGGCATCCCCTGAGCTGATGGAGGCGGACAGTACATATAAAAAGGGATAAACGGTGCTGAGTGCCAGCAATGCCAGAAAAATATGATTGCATACGGAGAACGCTTTTTCACCCTTGGACAATTTCATAGGAGGACTCCTCTCTTTACCATAAACCGCTCTCTGTGAATTTCTTGCTGAGCTTGTTGGCGGCGATGACCAGGACAAGGCCCACAGCGGAATTGAACAGACCTACAGCAGTGGTCAGGTCATATTGGCCCTCCCTGATCCCCGCCCGGTACATATAGGTGCTGATGACATCCGCCGTTTCGTAGGTGGCCGGCTGGTAGAGGAGGATAATCGCCTCGTAGCCTACATCCAGAATATTGCCGATCCGTAAGATCAGCATGATCATCACCGTTGGCAGAATCCCGGGAAGGGTGACATGCCAAACCTGCTTCCACTTGTTGGCCCCGTCAATAACGGCCGCCTCGTACAGCTCGGGGTTGATGCCGGATAAGGCGGCAATGTACAGGATCGCGCCAAACCCCGCTTCCTTCCAGATGTTCATGGAGATGAGGATGGTACGGAAGTATTCGGGAACGGTCAGAAAATAAATTTTTTCGAAGCCCAGCTTGGCCATAATTATGTTCACCAGCCCGTTGCTGGGCGCCAGGAAGTTGGTGACGATCCCCGCCACCACCACCACCGATATAAAATGGGGCAGATAGGTCAGGGTTTGGACGGCCTTTTTAAACAGCACATTCCGGACCTCATTGAGCAGCAGGGCCAGAATAATCGGCGCGGGAAAACCCCATATCAGACTGTATAGACTGATCAGAAGGGTATTGACTAAGGTGCGGATAAAATACGGGCTCTGGAAAAAGGTGATAAAGTGGTCGAAGCCGATCCATGGACTTGCTGCAATCCCCTTGAAAACACTGAATTCCTTGAAGGCAATCTGCAGCCCGTACATGGGCTTGTAGGCAAACATAAGATACCATAGAACAAACGGGATCAACAGCAGATAAAAAAATCGGTCTCTCTTCACACATTTGGCGATTCTCCGCCAATCCGGGTGGAAGCCGGTCAGAACCGTCCGGTTCTTGAGCTTAGTTTCCATGGGCGACACTCCTTCTGGTTGGGGCAGCTTTATGAAAGCGCTTTAGGTAAATAGTAGCAACAGGGCTTCCATACCGTAAATCGCTAATATCGCGGTTCTCTCCAAAACCCACATTCCACACAGCGGAAAGGCTGTTGCTACCAGGAACAGTATGGATTCCGTCGATGAGTATGGAAACTGGTGATTTACCTGGAGGGCCGGCGTGGGCTATACTATTGCTTACATCTTGGAGTTAAAAGCAAGAAATAATGTAAGCGCATTCTTTTGGCCTGCTACAGGGGGAACAACATGAAAAAGAGATTTTGGCGGAAGCTGCTGGCTGCCTGCATTACCATCACGCTGCTTTATACGGTTATCGCCGGGCTGGTGTTTGCTTTTCAGAATAATCAAATCATTCAAACAGAGCTTCTCAACCAGCGAAGGGCCTTTATGGATCAGGCCCGGACCCGGATGGATATGAAGCTGAATGCGGCCTTCAATTACGCGGCACAGCTCCGGGTGAGGAAGGACATCCTTTCGTATGCCCGGGAGCAGGAGAAGGATTATTTTGTTATCACCAATGTGTTTAACGAGCTGAAGGCGAATATGAATGCATTTACAAATTTTGGGTATCAAATCGATGTGGTTAAGCAGGGAGGGGATTTGATCATTACCCCCTACAGTACCATGTCCCGGGAGCAGTATTACCGGTTTATGAATTTTGACAGCGGTACGACAGCGTGGTTGGAGGCCTTCGAGGAAACCCGTGCCCTTCCCTCCACGGCCATGGTGCAGACAAAGCAGGCGACTGGCAGCAGGAGTCCGGTTACGGAAAATGGTGAGCCCGATACAAGAGGGCCGCTGGTCACCTTTGTGCAGCATGAGCCGCTGCCCAACGGAGAGGGCATTATGATCGTGATCTCCTTCTATCAGGATCAGTTTTATCCGGTTTCCGGATCGGATCAGGAGAGCTTCAAGCTGCTGTACGACAAGGAGTGGATGGGCGCAGGGGACGCCGCAGGGGAAAATGTGCATCAAGCGGAAGCGGTGCTGGCGGAACTGGAGGAGAATGCCCGTTACGCCGAGTTCGAGCTGGACGGCAGGCAGGTGTTCACCGCCAAGTCGGATAGCCTGGGCAAGCTCTATTACGTGTATTCGCTCCCTGGGCATACCTGGGGACAAGGACTGACGGGAGTGCTGAAGAAGCTGCTGCAGTTCTATGCTGTCATGATGGCCTTGGGGGTTGCGGTTTCTCTGGTGGCGGCCAACAAGCTGTATAAGCCGGTCCGCGGGGCGGTGAGCTCTTTTTCGAAGGACGGGGAGCCTATGGTGATGGATGAATTCGCCTTCATCCGGGAATACGCCGGGCGCATCCATACAGCCAATGACCAGCTTCAGGAGATGCTTCAGCATAACCGGCTTCCCCTCAAGAAGAAGTTCATGCGCGACCTGATTTTGGGCTTGATGCCCGGCGGGCAGGCAGAGGCAGGGATCCGGCGGCATGAGCTGGAGTGGCTGGAGGGTCCTTCCGTGGTGGTGGTGCTGGAATTTCTGGAGGATAAGCTGTGGGGTGAGGCGTATACGCTGGAGACCATGCTGGAGATTAAAGCCCAGGCGGTGCTGATCGTGATGGAGCATCTGAACGTGTACGGGCCCAATGACAGTGTGGAGCTGGACCATCTTCATTATGCCATTCTGCTCAAATACAGCGGCACGCAGGCTCTGCGCAAGCTGGTGCTGAGCGCGGTGGCGGGGGTGGAGGAGCGCTTCGGCATCCGGATCACGGCGGCCGCGGGGCGTCCAGTTGAAAGTGGGGCGGCGCTGAAGGAGTCCTGTGAGACGGCGGTCAAGCTGCTGGAGGAGCGGCAGGTCCAGGATCAGCATCCCGTGATTACCTTTGAGGAAATGGGGCACAAATCGGGGATGGGTTGTTATTATCCCTTGGATGCGGAGCGGGACCTGACCGTATCTGTGCTTCAGGGGCGCCCGGAGGAAGCGGCGGAGCTGTTCGACCGGATCTGGGAAGAGAATGAGGGGAGGGCGCAGAACCGGGAGGAGACGCTGCAGCTGTTCCTGTATGCCATGATGACCACCCTCAGCCGGATTCTGCATCATCTGAATAAGCCGGTTACCGAGATTATTCCGGGCGGACTGCCCGTCGTGTATCCGGCGGCTGACCCCGGCCGCCGGACAGGGGAGCTCCGCGGCCAGCTCCGGGAGCTCCTGCTGCGGGTGGCTGTGTATGTCCGCGACCGGAGCAAGGAGCAGGACCATTCGGTGGCCAGCCAGATGGTGGCCTACGTGCATGAGCGGTACCGGCTGGACATCTCGCTGACGGATATGGCCGAGTCTTTTAACCTGTCGCCCAATTACATCAGTCAGCTGATCAAGGAAAAAACCGGGGAGAGCTTCAAGGATTATCTCAGCGCCTACCGGGTCAAGCAGGCCAAACGGATTATGAACGAGCAGGGGGAGCTGAAGATTCACGATGTGGCCGCCCTGGCCGGCTGGAGCAATGTCAACACCTTCATCCGGGTGTTCAAAAAGTACGAAGGCGTCACCCCGGGCCAATACAAGCAGGAGATGGAGCGGGTGGAGGGGTATGG
>JAEWAA010000294.1 GCA_023391955.1 Bacillota bacterium
AAGGTGAGCGCCTGCCCCGCCTCCAGATCAGACAGATAAAGCGTCAGATCCTGGTGGATAAATGCGGTTTTATCGGCATGGGTTGTGTTGGAGACAACCGGCAGCAAACGGTTTTTCATGGCGGACAGATCATACGCGATCTGCTCATAGGATGGCTGCAAGCCCTGCTCGCCGGGCATAAACCACAGCTGGAGGAAATTCGCTTCCTCCTCCGCCGAAGGATTCATCTCCGAATGGACGATCCCGGTCCCCGCGGTCATCCGCTGAACCTCTCCACGCCGGAGCACCTCCCGGTTCCCAGTGCTGTCCTGATGCTGGAGCTCCCCCTTCAACACGACGGACACAATCTCCATTTCCTTGTGAGGATGGGAGCCGAAGCCCTTCAGCGGGGCGACAAAATCATCGTTGAACACCCGGAGCGGACCAAAATGCATATTGTCCGGATCGCGGTACTCGGCAAAGGAAAAGCTGAAATTGCTTTGCAGCCAACCATGGTCTGCGGAGAATCTGCCTGCTGCAGGATAGACGTTAATCATTTGTGATCCCTCCATTTCGTATATCTGTATTATAGGGTTACTTACTTACTATTGTCAAGTGACTAATTTATATAAAGTTAAATTCATGGGTTTTAACATTTTGGGGCATACTGCTAATTATGGTTTTTCGGAGAATGCAACTCTCCGGTCCAATACACATATAAAGGACGGACCCCAAAATATGATCAATATTGTATCGTTTGTGGTTCTGGCCCTGATAGCTTTAGCTACCCTCATCTTTTTTATCGTCCGGACCAAAAGTTATTTGATTGTATTCTTGTTCTTAACCTATGTCGGCATGATCTATGTCTTCGAATATGTCATTCTGGTTATGTTCAACTCGTATACCTATTATCCCCGCATACTGCCAGATCCGTATATGGACAGCATGATGGGTGCGTTTATCTCCAACTTTCTGACGGTGCCTACTGTCGGTTTGGCCATGGTCATCTACCGGCTGCGGTTCCGGTGGACCATTGTGTTTACCTGCCTAATGGCGGTCATTGAGTGGCTGTTTATGAGACTGGGCATTTATGAGCACCACTGGTGGAGGCTGTCTTATTCCTTTGTGGCCTTTATTTTCTTCTTTTGGCTGGTTGGTTTTTGGGCTCGCAGGGTGGAGCAGGGCAACCGCCTGTTCCAATATGTCAGCCTGCTGATGTTTTCCTTAAGTGTCCTAAATACGCTGGCATTTGTAAGAATGCTAGTGAACATAGGTATTTTCGAGCCGGGATTTTTTGACAATCCGTCTCGGGATGATGTTGCCTTCACGGTCCCGTATGTTTTCCTGAAGGGCATCCTCCTGACAAACGCTATTTATTGGACGCGGAAGCTCCGGTGGACCTTGGCAGCTGTGGCTGTTCTGCTCGGCCTCCACTATGTTCTCGTCAGAACGGCCATCCTGAAGCTGTTCATCTCCCCATGGACCTACTGGCCGATTTACACTATCAGCCTTCTGGTTGGAGCGGGACTTATCCTGCTGGCTATGCGGCTCCTTCGCCGCCCGGGCGCTGCCCAATAAAAACAAGCAGCTGTCTAAAGGAAGCTGCAGCTGCTTGTAGAGACTCACACACCCCGGGCGGGCCGGTTCCGCTCCCGGTATTGGCCGGGGGTGATCCCCTCCTGCTTCCGGAAAAAGCGGATAAAGTTCTGCGAGTTGTTATAGGTCAGACGTTCGGCAATATCCTTGATGGGCATATCCGTTTCCACCAGCCACCGTTTGGCCATATGAACCCGGTAGGCTGCCAGGTATTCGCTGAACAGCTGATTGGTCTCACGCTTGAATACACCGCTGAGATAGTGGGTGTTGTAGTGCAGGATCGAAGCGCATTCCTCCAGGGTAAAATCCGTGTCAAACCGTTTGTGGATCATGTCGATCATGGCCTCGGAAAGGTTGCGGTACTGGGAATCCCCCCGCTCCTGGAAGATGCGGGCCAGAGGCGCCACGAGGCGGCGGGCGAACCACTTCTCAATTTCCCCCGGGACATACAGCTGGAGCAGCTCGTTGTACAGCTGGGCGTATTCCTCCGTCTCCAGCTGGGACAGGGTGATCCCGGACTCCTGCATGAGAATCATCAGATCGTTCAGGAGGCGGACCAGCGCAATCTGATATTCACCCGGACTGTGTTCGGCAGCAAAGGTTTCCTCCATCCATTGATGCAGTATTCCAAGCGCCTTCTCCTCATCCGCCAGCTTCACCGCATCCGTCAGCTCATGCAGCAGCTGCCGCGGATAATGGTACAAGGCGGAATGATGGCCATGGTTGACGTCTGCAAAATGGATGGTTACCCCCGTCCCCAGCTTCAGGCGGTGCTTCAGGGCATCCGCCGCTTCTCTGTATCCCCGCGCCGCCTCCCGCACACTTCCGAAGGGCAGACTGATGCCCATACTGATGGACAGCTTCAAATAAGCTTCGATGTTCCGCCGCATGGTTTCAGTCAGGTTAAAAACATGCCGGCGGAACGCCTCCTCCGTCATCCCTGCCGCCCCGATCAGGGTGATTTGGGTTTGGTCCAGAGTGACGGGAGGAAAACAAATCTCCGGCCCCAGACTCTCCTCTACAATATTATTGGCGGCAAACAGAAGAAGATCGGCATCCCCCGGGGAATACGGGGTTCCTTCCAGGGTATCGGTTTGCATGGCCACTACGGCCAGCCTGTCCCACTGCTTCACCCGCTCCCCCAAGCCGTAGCGGGTGATTTGCTCCCCGATCTCAGACTTCTTCAGCTGGCCCTGGTACAGCTTCATCAGAAACAGCACACGCAGCTGCCGGGTATTGATGGAAATTTCCTTTTTCATATAGGAGTTGGAGGCTGTTAAATGGTCCAGGTGCTCCTCAATCATCTGAAATTCATTCTGCGCCCGCAAGGACTGGCGCTTCCCGATCCGCTGCAGAAGGCTTTGAATCGGGGTATACATGCTCCTGCTGCCCAGCCAGACGAAACACAGGGTCACTGAGACGATAGCCAGGAAAATAATCAGCATCACCCAGGCCAGCTGTGTGGATTGCGCCGACATCAGGTGGAGATCCGTCACCAGCACGTAAATCCATCCGTTGTAATCTGAACGTACATACGTAAGGGTATAGTCCCCCCGGCCTGCCTCGACCTCCATCTGACCGCTCTGTTCCGTCAATCTCTCCAGAGTTTCCTTGGTGATATAGCCTGTGTCCATAGCAGACATACCGGTAAGGGCCGGGTCGCGGTGGAACAGCAGATGCCGGTCGGGCCCGATAATAAACATATCCTGAAAATCCGACTCCAGATCCACCCATTGCTCCAGGCGGCAGCTGGGGATATACGCCAGCGCCAGCCCCCGCTTTTCCGAGCTGCGGACGGGGAGTTTTTTGGACAGGGCTATGGTATACTTGCACCCGGATACCTCCGAGGACGGAGACCCCAGGGACACCGTCTGCCGCAGGGACCAGCTGGAATCGTAGGGGAGATCATTGAAGGCCAGGAGTGCATCCTTGGCGGGGAACTCTTCGAATTCATATAGACGTTCGTTATTAATC
>JAEWAA010000324.1 GCA_023391955.1 Bacillota bacterium
CCCTGGGGCAGCTCCCGGTCGGCTGGGCGGAGGAGGTGGGCGCACTTTATCTGGCAACAGGCGAACGTCTGGAGCAGGGAAGATTGAAGGAGGCGCTGGAAGGGATCTTCGCCGCTATCAGGGACGCCAACAAATATTTTGATGGTCGCAAGCCCTGGTCAGCGCTCAAAGAGGATCCCGGCCATTGTGCAGAAACGCTCTATATCTGTGTCCAGTGGATGGTCAACTTGGCCAATCTGCTGGAGCCGTTCCTGCCCTTCAGCTGCGCCAAGCTGCGGCGTATGCTGGGGGTGACGGAAGAGCCCCGCTGGACGCTGGCGGCTGTAGCTGCGGGGCAGGCCATCGGGCCGGTGGAACTGCTGTTTCAGCGGATTGATCCTTCCCGGATCGGGGAAGAAGAGGAGCGGCTTGCCGCTAGCCTGATTCGTTGACTGGATCTCCGGTTACGCGGGGAAAAGGTGGGGAAGCAGCGGAAGCAGCGGCAGATGAACCAGGGCTACTCCTGGGGGAACTAACGGACAGAGATGCACCTATTTGCCCCAAATTCGGGATGCAGAAATTCTAACGGAAGCAGGTGACGTTATTTGTCTAAAAAGGAGCCTGCGGCGGCTGATTTCAGCGTAATAGCGTCTCTGGCCGCCGTTAGAAATTCGTAAGCCGCATTTTTCCAGGAATAGAGGCTTCTGCCGCCGTTAGAATTCCCAAGGTGCAGCGAAAGTGTCCACCCCCGCCACCAAATGCTGGAATGGGTGTTGGAGCCACCACTCCAAAATTCTGGACGGTCGAAACACTA
Organism: Bacillota bacterium; assembly: GCA_023391955.1. Classification (GTDB taxonomy): domain Bacteria; phylum Bacillota; class Bacilli; order Paenibacillales; family NBRC-103111; genus Paenibacillus_AR. Next base: position 794 of record JAEWAA010000324.1, read on the forward strand.
GAAGCCGTCCTGTACACGAGTTAGCAGAGGGAAAACCCCGCCTGTTATACCACCACCATTTCGTGTAACGGAACTCAGACGCTCTTAGCCATCAAAAACGCGGCTATTGGCCGGTTAACGGAACTCAGACGACCTTACAGCGCAAATTCCACCTCTAGCCCCGCTCTTTACACAGCTAAGAGTCGCTCACTTCCGTTAGCCGCGGAAACAGCCATTTTTGAGACTGTAAGGGTCTGAGAGTTCCGTTAGCTCGCATACACTGCGGCTCTTCACGGGAATAATCCCACAATGCCCACGCACATCCTGTATGCCTCCTGGTTCATACCGACCCTTACATCAAAATAAGAGCCCTGCCCACCGGCACGGCTCTTGCTTTTTGAAAGGTAAGTCAAGCATTACTTCACTGCATAAATCGGCGGCTGCGCGAAGGAGAGGGTCCGTCCTTCATGGATGGCCCGGTCCGCCAGCAGGGTGATCTGCATGGCTTTGTACACGTCCTCTAGCGTTGGGGTCGCTGCTTTCGTGCCTTCGATCATCCCCACGAAATGCTCGAATTGGACGCCCGTCGGCTTCAGCGTGTAGTCCACATTGATATCCTCGCGGGTACCGCTGGGATAATGCTCGAACTGGATCAGGTTGCCCAGATGCTGCTCACTTTTGGGGCGCTGGTCCTTATAGATAATCCGGATGCGGCCCTTGGGACCGATAAATTCCTTCAGATTGTCGCTGGGCATGGTATGTCCCCAACCGGCCTCGTAGTAGCCGATGGACCCATCGGTGAATTTCATGGTGATCATGCCGTAATTGTAGGTATTCTCCGGCACACCTGCATCCAAACGCTGGCCTACGCCGCTGACGGAATCCACCTCCGCGCCTGTCACCCACCGCATCACATCGATATAATGTACGCCACAGTCTACAATAGGAGAGGCGTCATGCAGAAGCGCCAGATGGGACTCCCAATTATGGGTCCGTTTAACCTGGGACATCCGCATGGCAAGGGGGGCCCCGATGGCTCCCGAGCGGATCATGTCCGCCACCCGCTGGTAGGTGGAGTTGTGACGGAGAATATGCCCCACCAGCACCTTGGTTTTGGCTGAGCTGGCCAACCGGATGAACTCCTCGGTTTCCTTCATGTTGCCGGCAATGGGCTTCTCACAAAGGATATGTTTGCCTGCCGCAATGGAGGCCTTGGCGATTTCCAGATGAGTGGAAGGATATGTAGCGATGATGACGATGTCCACGTCCTCCCGTTTCAGGAGATTGCGGTAATCGGTATCCCAGGCCTCAGCTCCATACTTGAGGGCGAATTCCTGTGCCTTCTCCGGCCGCAAATCGGCTACGCCGACAATCCGTGCCCGGTTGTGCCTATAAAGGCTGTCCAGGTGTACGGCCCCCATGTAACCGCACCCTACCAAGATGATGCCATATGTCTTCATCGCCGTTCACATCCTGTTTCGTTAAGGTTGAAGGTTTCCTGTTGTTTCAAGCTTACAGTCATTATATGAAAAGTGGCTTTCAAAAGATATTTTCATTCTGGCGCAGTTTATATTCTATTTTGGCATTGTGGTGTGGAGAAGCCCACGAAGAAGGCCCATTGACAGCAGCGTACAGGAGCATTATGATAAAAGCAAGTATACATTTAGACGATTGGCTAAATATTGAATTAAGGGGAGCCTGGCGATGAATGATTCCTTTAAAGCCTTATCCGACCCCACGCGGCGCCAGATTCTCCGGCTGCTCCGGGAGAAGGACCGCACCGCCGGTGAAATTGCCGATTTTTTTAACATGACCAAACCCAGCATCTCCCACCACCTGAACGCGTTGAAGCAAGCAGGGCTGGTTATGGATGAGCGGCAGGGACAGCATATTCTCTATTCCATCAATACTTCGGTAGTGGAGGAAGTGATGGGCTGGTTTTTGGAGCTGTTGGGCAAGGAAAATCCAGAGGAAACAGGGAGGAATGACTCATGAAATGGGAACGGAAGGACTTTATCATGCTGCTGATGGGCCTTATTCCAACCATCGTCGCATTAATCAATTACAATAAGCTGCCGCTGCGAATGGGCACCCACTTTAACGCTTATAATGAAGTGGATGGTTATATGGACCGTCCGGCAGCGATTGCCATGCTCCTTTTTTTGGGATTGGGCGTTCCGTTGATATTAAAAGTTGCCCGCAGGGTGGATCCCAGAAGCGAGAATTATACCAAATTTGAGGGAGTTTATGAACTGCTTCGCTGGGTGATGACCATATTTATGCTGATCGTTGGAATGTTCCTGGTGGTATACAATCTGGGTTATCAACTGAATGTCAAAATGGTCACAAGTCCGCTTGTTGGACTGCTGTTTATGATTCTGGGTAATTTTATGGGCAAAATCCGCTACAATTTTACCATGGGCATCAGGACCCCGTGGACCCTGTCCAACGAAACCGTCTGGCGGAAAACCCACCGGATGGCCGGCCCTATGTGGATGGCTGCTGGGGCAGTGATAATTCTGGGCGCATTTGTGCCGGGAAGCTGGTCCTTGCCTCTGACTCTCACCTGCATCGCGGTGGTGGTGCTGGTTCCAACCGCTTATTCCTATTGGCTGCACCGCCGGCTGAAGGCTTGAATGCGTAAGGATGATTCCGCCTGCCACATTGTGTTATCATAAAAGAATATTGTCATTATGATGTGGGAGGCACCGTGTAACATGAAGCTTCTAATGAGTTTGCTTAAAATCGCTTTGCCCCTGATTGTGATTTTCTTCTTGCTGAAGGTTCACATTCTGCTGGGCATTGCCGCGGCCGTAGCCCTTGTGGTCTACACGTTCATCCGCAACAAATCCGCTTTTTTTGCCTATCTGGGCAACATGAACTACCAGCAGGGCAAGCAGAAGGAAGCGTTGATGTGGTTGAATAAAGCGGCCGCCGAAAAAAACTGCAAGGCCATGCATCTGCTGGGCTTCAGCTTCCTTCTGCTCCGTCTCGGCAAGCTGGAGCAGGCCCAGGAAATTCTGGTGCGGGTTGAGCGTATGTCCATGGGCAGAGAAGAGAAAATGGCTTATCTGACCAACGCATCGCTGCTGCTGTGGAAGCAGGGAAGGCTGGATGAAGCGACAGCCATGCTGGAGGAAGCCCAAGGCGAATACAAGAATACCAACCTCTATGGAAGCCTGGGATACTTTTATATTTTATCCGGAGACTTGGACAAGGCGCTGGCCTATAACCAGGAAGCCTTCGACTACAATAATAAAAGCGCGGTGATAGCGGACAATCTGGGCCAGACCCGGCTGCTCCGCGGCGAGTACGAGGAAGCACAGGCCATTTACGAGGAATTGGCAGGCCAGAAGCCGGCATTCCCGGAAGCCTATTTTAACTATGGCCTGGTGCTGGAAGCGTTAGGGCGTGACGGAGATGCGCTGGAGCAAATGGAGAAGGCGCTGGATTATCCCACCTCCTTGCTCAGCACCGTTACCCATGATGAGATTAAAGCCAAAATTGCCGAGCTCCGGCAAAAATCCGGAATCACCGGTGATACAGATGAGGAGCAAGCGTAATCCTATAATGAATGAACAGCTCTGCCGAAATCATTCCGGCGGAGCTGTTTTTTTTGTCTGCGGCGGTGAAACAATAGGGGAAACATTCTAAGCGGCGACCTGCCGCCATTGGACCGGAGGACGGACAACCGAATGAACCGCCGGATTTTGATCATTGAGGATGAGCAGAGGATTGCAAGGATTTTGGAGCTGGAGCTGATTAATGAAGGTTATTTCGTAGAGCTGGCTGCAGACGGCATCGAGGGTTTGGCCAGAGCTGTTCAGGAGGACTGGAGCTGTATCCTGCTGGATTTGCAATTACCGGGGCAAAGCGGGTTTCAAGTGCTGGAGGGGATCCGCTCCCAGGATTCGAGGACGCCGGTGCTGATTCTGACTGCGCGGGAGGCGGTGGAGGATAAGGTCAGGGGGCTGGACCTGGGTGCTAATGATTACGTCACCAAACCCTTCGACTTTATGGAATTATCCGCTAGGATCCGCTCCCAGATACGGGTCAGGCTAAGAGAGGAAACACCTGCGCCGGAGGATCTGCTTAAGGTGGATGCGTTAACGGCAGACATTAAAACCAGGCAGGTCCAACGGGAGGGCAAGCTGATCGATTTGACGCCCCGGGAGTTTGATCTTCTGGCTTATTTGCTCAAGCACAAGGGTCAACCGGTGGGACGGGAAACACTGCTGTCCGAGGTATGGGGGTTTGATTTTGCCGGGCAGACCAATCTTGTGGATGTGTATATCCGTTATCTTCGCCAGAAGGTGGATCAGGGCTTCAAGAAAAAGCTGATCGCCACCGTCAGAGGTGTCGGATACAGCATCCAGGAGCCGTAAGCGATGAAGCTGAAAACAAAAATCCGTGTTTATACCATCGGCGGACTGGTTTGTATCCTTGTGTTTTTCAGCCTGTTGATCTATGTGTTTTTTGTACGGTTCAGCACCAACGCCGAAATAAGGCTTTTATGGACACGGGCCCAGACCATCCTCCGCAAGCCGGAGGTGCGCACCGAGCAGGCCTGGGAGGAGCCGGAGCTGCTCCGTGAGTTTTTGGGTGACCGGATGATGATCCGCATTATTGACCCGTCCGGCACAGTCCGCTCCCATGTGGAAAATGATCCCGGGTTGGCCTCTTATGCCCCGGTGTACCGGACTGCTTACCACACCCGGGTTGTCCCGGTATGGGCGGAGCGGCGGATCTACATCCAGGTGCCCATTTTGACAG
>JAEWAA010000359.1 GCA_023391955.1 Bacillota bacterium
CTGTTCATGAGAAAACCGGGTGTAACCGAATCCCTTTTGGTCACCCACACCCCCGCGTACCAGACGGCCCCGGCCGCTGTTCCTGTTCAGGCCGAGCCGGTCAAGAATGAGCCGGTACGGGAGGAGCCTCTAGCCAAGCACGAGGAGGACGGCCAGCTTCACAGGGTCGTTTCGCCGATGGTAGGTACATATTATCACGCTCCTACGCCGGATGCCGCTCCCTTCGTGAAGGCGGGAGACCGGGTAACCGAGAAAACCGTGGTTTGCATTGTGGAAGCCATGAAGCTTATGAATGAGATTGAAGCTGAGGTCAAGGGCGAAGTCGTGCAGGTGCTGGTAGAGAACGGCCAGCTGGTGGAATACGGACAGCCGTTGTTCCTGGTCCGCGTCTGACGGGAAGTCAACGGGAGCGAAAAGTATTTTATTTCGGGAGGATCATTCAGATCATGGCGTTTCAAAAAATACTAATTGCCAACCGGGGCGAGATTGCGGTCCGGATCATCCGCGCCTGTAAGGAGATGAATATCTATACGGTCGCCGTATATTCGGAAGCCGACAGAGATTCCCTCCATGTCCGGCTGGCGGACGAAGCCTATTGCATCGGTCCTACCCTGTCCAAGGACAGCTACTTGAACTTTACCAATCTGATGAGTGTCGCCACGCTGACAGAGACTGATGCCATTCATCCCGGTTACGGGTTCCTGGCGGAAAACGCGGATTTCGCGGAGATCTGCGAACGCTGCAACATTACCTTCATCGGACCGTCCCCTGAAGCCATCAGCAAGATGGGGGACAAGGCCGTAGCCAAGGATACCATGAAAAAAGCAGGTGTCCCTGTTATCCCCGGCTCCGACGGGCTGGTGGAGGATCCCCAGGAAGCGCTGATGATCGCCAGGGATATCGGATATCCCGTGATTATCAAGGCTACCGCCGGAGGCGGCGGCAAGGGCATCCGGATTGCCCATGATGAGGAATCCCTGCTCCAGCAGATTACCACCGCCCAGCAGGAGGCCCAAAAGGCCTTCGGCAATGCCGGAGTGTACCTGGAGAAGTTCCTCACCGGCATGAAGCATGTGGAAATTCAGATTATCGCCGACAAACACGGCAACGCCGTCCATCTGGGCGAGCGGGACTGCTCCGTGCAGCGCCGCCGCCAGAAGCTGGTGGAGGAAGCTCCTTGCTCCGTGATCACACCCGAAGTCCGGGAGAAAATGGGCGAAGCCGCCGTACGCGCCGCCTTGGCGGTGAATTACTCCGGCGCCGGAACCCTGGAATTCCTGCTGGGACCGGACGGCAATTTCTACTTCATGGAAATGAACACCCGGATTCAGGTGGAGCATCCCGTTACCGAAATGGTGACAGGTGTGGACCTGATCAAGGAAATGATCCGTGTAGCCGAAGGCCATCCCCTGTCCTTTCGGCAGGAGGATGTCCAAATTAAGGGCTGGGCCATCGAATGCCGGATCAATGCCGAGGACCCGGAACGGAACTTTATGCCGTCACCCGGCCAAATTTCCTTCTATCTGCCGCCAGGCGGACTGGGTGTGCGGGTGGACAGCTCCGCTTATCCCGGTTATGTGATCTCCCCTTATTACGATTCCATGATCGCCAAGCTGATCGTGTGGGGAGATACCCGGGAGGACGCCATCGCACGGATGAGCCGGGCTTTGTCCGAGTTTGCTATAGACGGCGTGCAGACTACCATTCCCTTCCATATGAAGCTGATGCGGCATCCCACCTTCCTGAAGGGGGACTTCGATATCAAGTTCCTGGAGGAAGTGGACGTGTACAACTCGTAACGCGCCCCAAGTCATAAAAAATCTGGGGTTTGTCAACTTTCGGTCCAAATGGTATAGTAATGTATTAGGACGTCCAACAATGCTTGGGAGGTGTACATATGAGCACCATAGCTCCAGATTATGAGAAGACGGACATGGGGAACATCCAGATTGCCCCTGAGGTCATTGAGATTATCGCCGGTCTGGCTACCATCGAAGTGGAAGGGGTAGCAGGCATGAGCGGAGGCTTCGCCAGCGGCGTAGCCGAGCTTCTGGGACGCAAGAACCTTTCCAAGGGCGTGAAGGTGGAGGTTGGGCAGAGAGAAGCGGCCATTGATGTTTCCATTATCATCGAATACGGACAGCGGATTCCATCCGTCGCTTCCGATATTCAACGGAATGTGAAGCAGGCCATCGAATCCATGACCGGCCTGGATGTGATTGAAGTGAATGTCCATATCCACGGCGTTCAGTTCAAAACTCCGGAACGGGTTGTAGAAGAGGATGCGACCTCCGTTATTAAATTGAAATAACGGTTTGCACTTATGCCCCCTAGCCATAGGGGGCTTGCTTCACGAAAGGGGACCCGTTTGGGAGTGGTCCGACATGGAAGGGGACAAGCTTAATGGCCAAGATTATCGACCGCCTTCTTTTGTTTATTTTCAGCCTTGCCGTCATGGTAGCCGCTTGCGCCATGTTGGCCGGGGCGTTCAATTGGATTCCGCTGGAGGAAACCCAAGCGTTAACCGAGCGGATTTATACGGAAACCGGTCCGGCCATCGCTTTTATCAGCGTTTGCGCCGTCCTGCTGCTGATTGCCCTGCGCCTGTTTTATATTTCTGTGCGCAGCTCCAGGGAGCAGGCACCCTCCATCGACCAGCGCAATGAATGGGGAGATATCCGCATTTCCATTGAAACGGTAGAGAATCTGGCTCTGAAGGCCGCCTCCCGTTCCCGCGGCGTCAAGGATTTGCGGGCCCGTATCCGGGTGGGCAGCGCAGGCATCGAAGTGACCATCCGCAGCATGGTGGACGGGGAAAGCTCCATTCCGGCCTTGACCGAGGAGATGCAATCCGCCGTCAAGCAGCATATCGAAGAGATCACCGGGATTCCGGTGGCAGGCGTTTCCGTATTTATCGCCAATATCGTCCAATCTGCGCCCACCTTCAAAAGCCGGGTTGAATAGAGGTGAAGCCGGATATGTGGAAGGACCTGTGGGAGCTCCACCGGGGCAAGCTGCTGGGAGCGGCATTCGGCTTTTTCCTGGGGTTCCTTTATTTGTTCGTTGGCTTTTGGGACATGCTCATTTTTGCTTTCATTGTTTTTATCGGTTATTATATTGGGAAAAAGCTGGATCAAGGGGAACGGCTGTTTCAGGTGGATCACCTGTGGCGCTGGCTTTCCGAAAGATGGAAGATGTTCAGGTAAAACCAGTTATATCCAAGTATAATCCTGTGGAACGGCACCGTCTCACGCTGGAGTGCCCTTTCATGGGGTTTTGTTTTGTATCGAATAGGGGGTTGAAGTCGTCCGATGAGACGCAGATTAGCCAGAGAGCTCGCCGTACAGAGCCTGTATCAGTTGCGAATGAACGAAGTAGATATTGACCATGCCATCCGCATGGTAATTGAGGAAGCCTTGCAGGAGAACGAAGCCGAGCTCCGCCAGAAGAATGAGGATATTGTACCCAGTGACGTGAAGGAGCTGGTAGCAGGTACAGAAGAGAATCTGGCCGCCATTGACAATTTGCTCACCGATTATCTGAAGGGCTGGTCCATGGACCGGTTATCCAAGGTAGACCGGGAAATTCTGCGTATGGGCGTGTACGAAATGGTGTTCCGCGAGGATGTTCCGCCGAAGGTCGTGGTCAACGAAGCCATCGAAATGTCCAAGATCTTCGGCACCGAGGAATCGGGCAAGTTCGTTAACGGTGTGCTTGGCAAGATGATCACCGAGCTGGAAGGCATCAAGGAAAAGCTGTAAAGAGTTTAACTGCCGGACAGGCTTAGGTACCTTCTGGCCCGGTTGACCGCCCGTGCAGGTATGATTCTAACGGCGGTGAGAGACCTTATTTGCTCCTAATCGGGATCTTACGGCTTATTTCCGCTTAAATAACGGCACTCACTTCCGTTAGATTTTCAGAAGCCCGTTTTGCCGCCTGATAAGGGCTCTGACCGCCGTTAGCCGCAAGGGTCTCTTTCATGTGCGGTCCGGAATCAGAAATAAAGAACATATGGGGGGAGTTACATGTCGGCTCAAGTGATTAACGGCAAGGAATTGGTTCAATCCGTCCGCGAGCACTTCAGGCTTGAGGTGGAGGAACTGGCCAAGCACCAGCTTCAGCCCGGACTGGCGGTAGTGCTGGTGGGCAATGACCCGGCTTCGGCCGTTTATGTGCGCAACAAAGCCAAGGCCTGTGAAACAGCCGGCATCTATTCCGAGGTGCACCGACTGCCGGAAGACGCCGGTGAAGAGGAGCTTCTGGCGCTGGTGGAACGCCTGAACGGCGACAAGAAGATCAATGGGATTCTCGTCCAGCTGCCCCTGCCCCGCCATATAAACGAAGACAAGATTATTGACGCCATCCATCCGGACAAGGATGTGGACTGCTTCCATCCGATTAATGTGGGGAATCTGATGATCGGCAAACCCGGCTTCCTGCCTTGTACCCCTGCAGGTGTCATCGAGGTGCTGAAGCGGATGAATGTGGAGATTGCCGGCAAACATGCGGTGGTTGTGGGCCGCAGCAACATTGTGGGCAAACCCATGGCTATGCTGCTGCTCCGGGAGCATGCCACTGTGACGGTCTGCCACTCCCGCACCCCCGATATGGAGAAGATTACCTCCCAGGCGGATATTCTGGTAGCGGCCGTAGGGCGGCCCCAGATGATCAAAGCCAAACACCTGAAACCGGGCGCCATCGTGATTGACGTGGGCATTAACCGTCTTCCCGACGGCAAGCTGGTGGGGGATGTGGATTTTGAGGATGTGCTGGAAACAGCCGGAATGATCACTCCTGTTCCCGGGTGCGTAGGACCCATGACCATTACGATGCTGCTGGCCAACACCATTGTTTCGGCCAGGCGGGCCGCAGGATTGGAGTAAAGGCCATGATGCCCGATAAGGGGCCGGAGCAGGCCATTACTGTCAAAGAGCTGACCCGCTACATCAAAGCCCGGCTGGAGCAGGACACCCGGTTATCGGATGTCTGGGTTCGAGGGGAAATCTCCAACTTTACCCGGCATTCCAGCGGCCATATGTATTTTACCCTGAAGGATGCGGACAGCCGGGTCAAGGCGATTATGTTCGCTTCCTACAATCAGCGGCTGCCTTTTATCCCGAAGGACGGAACCAAGGTGCTGGCCAAAGGCGGCATTTCCGTATATGAGCGGGACGGCCAATATCAGATGTATGTCACCCAGATGCAGCCGGACGGGGTAGGCAGCCTTTATCTGGCCTACGAGCAGCTGAAGCAGCGCCTGGAGGCGGAGGGGCTTTTTGCTGTCCACCGCAAAAAACCGATTCCCCGGTTCCCAAGAGCTATCGGGGTAGTTACCTCCCCTACGGGAGCGGCGGTACGGGATATCATCATTACCCTGCAGCGCCGGTTTCCGGCTATCCCTGTTCAGCTCTATCCCGTACTGGTTCAGGGAACCCAGGCGGCTCCCTCAATTGTGAAGGCCATCCGCCGGCTGAACGAGGCCGGTGAGGTGGATCTGCTCATTGTGGGCAGAGGCGGAGGCAGTCTGGAGGAGCTGTGGGCCTTCAATGAAGAAGCGGTTGCCCGGGCTATCCATGCTTCGCTGATTCCGGTGATATCCGCCGTAGGGCATGAAACGGATTTCACCATTGCCGATTTTGTGGCGGATCTGCGTGCAGCCACTCCTACCGCAGCGGCCGAGCTGGCCGTCCCTCATCACATGGAGCTGCGCCAGCAGTTGGCCGTGGAGCAGGAACGGATGCGCAGAGCCCTGCAGCGCAGGCTGCAGGAAAGCCGGGAGCGCCTGGCAAGGGCGCAGCGTTCGCCGTACTTGCTGAATCCGCGCAAGCAGCTGCTGGAGCCGGTGGAGCGGCTGGACCGCTTGACAGAGCAGCTGGGCTACCGCATGAACAAGCGGCTTACCAAAGCCCGGGAGGCCAAGATGGGCCTGGCTCACCGGCTGGCCCGGCATGACCCCGGCGAGCAGGTGATTTATGCCCGGCGCCAAAGCGATGCGTTAAGCCGCCGGCTGGCAGCCGCCATGCAGTCGCTGATGAAGGACAAGCAGGCGGGCTTCGATGCCGCCTTGAAGCAATTGGATGCGCTGAGCCCGCTTAAGGTCATGCAGCGCGGCTATAGCCTGGTATATAACGAGAAGGAAACCGCACTTGTAAAATCAATTCATCAAATACAGCCGGGAGATCTGGTCAAGGTCCGTCTGGCTGACGGCCGTCTGGACTGCCATGTATGGGCCATGGAGGAGAATGCGGATGGATAAGGAAATCATTTCCGCCGGTTGGGCCGGTGAATCGGAGATGAGCTTTGAAGCGGCAATGGAGCGTCTGGAGACGATTGTCGGCAGATTGGAGAACGGCGATGTTCCCCTGGAGCAGGCCATTGAGCTGTTTCAGCAAGGCATGAAGCTTTCCCATCTCTGCGGCAAGAAGCTGGAGCAGGTGGAGCGCAAAATCGAGATTCTGGTGGAGGAAAACGGCTCTCTTGCCAAGAAGCCGTTTGCCGCCGGTACGGATGAAGGGTGAGAGTGGTGAGGCTATGAACCCTTTTGCAGCTCTTAAGCAGGTCACGATCAGGGACTATATCGGGCACTGGCAGGCTGTAACGGAAGAGCAGCTTGCCTCTTGTCTGCCGGAGGAATGGCAGGTGCCGGACAAGCTGCGGGAATCTATGCATTATTCGCTGATGGCCGGAGGCAAGCGCCTGCGGCCTGTTCTTGTCTATGCCGCCGCAGAAGCGGCGGGCGGCAGCCCTGAGGCGGCGCGTTATGCCGCCAATGCCATCGAGATGATCCACACCTACTCGCTGATCCATGACGATCTGCCGGCGATGGACAATGACGACTTCCGCCGAGGCAAACCCACCAACCATAAGGTGTTTGGGGATGCTATGGCCATTCTGGCGGGGGATGCTCTCCTGACCCACGCCTTCTATTCCATTACCCAAGCGGGAAGAGCAGGAGGCGTTCCGGCGGAAACGGTGCTGGACATGATGGAGGAGCTGTCCGTTTATGCCGGCGCCAGAGGCATGGTAGGCGGCCAGGTGGCGGACATTTTGGGCGAGCAGGGAACCACCGGTAAGGAGCAGCTGGAATATATCCACACCCACAAAACCGCCGATCTGATTGTTTTCTCTCTTAAGGCCGGAGGGCGTACGGCGGGAGCGAGTCCGGCGCAGCTGAAGGCGTTGGAAATCTACGGCTACAGCATCGGCCTGGCATTCCAGATTCAGGATGATATACTGGATATCACCGGAGACGAATCCAAGCTTGGCAAACCCCTGCACAGCGACGAAGCCTCCCAGAAGGTGACGTATCCTTATCTGTATGGTCTGGAGGAGTCCCGGCGGAAGGTGGAGGAGCTCACCCAAGCGGGAAAACAAGCCGTGCTGGAAGCGCAATTCGCCGACCCCCGCAGGCTCCTGGAGCTGGCGGATTATCTGGTGCACCGGGAGTTCTGACCGTACCGGACGCCCCAGCGGGTGAAGTCCGGATGGAATCCGCTTTCCTAAACGCCTCTTTTCGCGTTGTGGCGGTTTTCCGGACTGTGATATAATGATGCATATTTAAACACGAAAGCGGGGCTACAATAGTGCTCGATCAAATCAACCAGCCGGAAGACCTGAAAAAGCTGAATATGGAGCAGTTGGAGGCTTTAACGGGAGAGATTCGGAGGTTTCTGATCGAAAAACTCTCGTTGACGGGAGGACATCTGGCGCCCAATCTGGGCGTTGTGGAATTGACCTTGGCCCTGCATTATTACTACCAGTCCCCTCAGGACAAGATCATATTCGACGTCGGACACCAATCGTACGTGCATAAGATCCTTACGGGGCGCAAGGGGGATTTCGATACCCTGCGCAAGTACAAGGGACTGTGCGGCTTCGTCAAACGCAGCGAAAGCGAGCATGATGTTTGGGAGGCCGGGCACAGCAGCACCTCCTTATCGGCGGCTATGGGCTTTGCCAGCGCCAGGGACCTGCAGAAGAAGTCCAACAAAGTTGTAGCAGTGATCGGCGACGGCGCCATGACCGGCGGCATGGCCTTCGAGGCCATGAACCATATCGGCCACGAGGGGAAGAATCTCGTGGTGATTCTCAATGACAATGAAATGTCCATCGCCCCCAATGTGGGCGCTATGCATAATTATTTAAGCAAAATCCGCTCGGACCGTCATTATCTGAAGGCCAAGGACGATGTGGAGTACCTCCTCAAAAAAATTCCGGCTATCGGCGGCAAGGTCGCTAAAACCGTGGAGAAGCTGAAGGATTCCTTTAAGTACCTCCTGGTAAACGGTGTTCTGTTTGAAGAGCTGGGCTTTCAGTATATGGGTCCGGTGGACGGCCATAATCTGCCCCAGCTGCTGGAAACCCTGCGCCAGGCGGATAACCTGGAGGGTCCCGTTCTTATCCACGTGCTGACCACCAAGGGCAAGGGCTATTCCCCTGCAGAGGCGGATTCCCACACCTGGCACGGCATCAGCCCCTACAAAATCGAATCCGGTCAGGTGATGAAATCCTCCGGCCCCCCCATGTACACGGAGGTCTTCGGCAATACCCTGATGGAGCTGGCAGAGGCGGACAGCCGGATCGTGGCCGTCACTCCGGCTATGCCGGGAGGCTCGGGCCTGCTGAAGTTCCAGGCACGCTTTCCTGACCGCATGATCGATGTGGGCATCGCCGAGCAGCATGCCGCCACCTTTTGCGCCGGTTTGGCCATGGAGGGGATGAAGCCGGTTTATGCCGTCTATTCTACCTTCATGCAGCGGGCTTATGACCAGATTGTCCACGACATAGCCCGGCAGAACCTGAATGTGGTGTTTGCTATTGACCGGGCCGGTTTCGTAGGGCCTGACGGAGAAACACACCAGGGGATTTATGATATGGCCTTTATGCGCAGCATCCCCAATCTTACGGTGATGATGCCCAAGGATGAGCAGGAGCTGCGCTCCATGCTGTATACTGCGTTCCAGTATGATGACGGCCCTATTGCCGTGCGGTATCCCCGCATTAACGGCAGAGGGGTGGAGCTGGCGCCGATGTCGCTTATTCCCATCGGCAGCTGGGAAGTGGTACGGGGCGGTACCGATGCGGCTGTGCTGGCGGTTGGGCCTATGGTGGAGGTGGCGGAGGAAGCCGCCCACATCCTGGCCGGGCATGGCATATCCCTCCGTGTAGTGAACGCCCGGTTTATTAAACCGATGGATCAGGCCATGCTCCTTAGCCTTGCAGCGGAACGCCTGCCGCTCATCACCATGGAGGAGGGCGTCCGGATGGGCGGCTTCGGTTCGGCTGTGCTGGAATTTTATGCCGATCATGATATTTACGGGCTGGCGGTGAAAAACCTGGCTATTCCCGATTATTTTGTTGAACACGGAAGCATCAAGGAACAGCGGGCGGAGGTCGGGCTTACAGCCGAAAGCGTAGCCGGACAGCTGGCCGCCTTCATCCAGAAGAAACGGCAGCATGCCTGAGGCTTCGGCCTTGGAAGCGCCTGGGAGGACAGCGTGGCTAAAGAGAAGGAACGGATAGACGTCCTGCTTGTTGAGCAGGGCTATTATGAAAGCAGGGAGAAGGCCAAGGCCGCCGTGATGGCGGGACTGGTTTTTACCGGAACGGAACGGCTGGAGAAACCCGGCATGAAAATCGCCAGGGATCTACCGCTGACCGTCAAAGGAGCTCCCCACCCTTATGTCAGCCGCGGCGGGCTGAAGCTGGAGAAGGCGATCCGTGCCTTCGGTCTGGATCTTAACGGCGCCGCCATGATGGATATAGGCGCATCCACCGGCGGGTTTACGGATTGTGCGCTGCAGAACGGGGCATCCCGGGTGTACGCCATTGATGTAGGGTACAATCAATTGGATTATTCCCTCCGCAATGACCCCCGGGTGCATGTGATGGAACGGACGAATTTCCGGTATATGGAGCCGGAGCATCTGGAAGGATATGTGCCAAACTTCGCCTCCATTGATGTTTCCTTCATCTCACTCCGGCTGATTCTGCCCACATTGGCCAAGCTGATGTCCGGCGGCGGCCGGATTGTCGCCTTGATCAAGCCTCAATTCGAGGCGGGGCGGGAGCAGGTGGGCAAATCCGGGGTGGTCCGGGATGCCAAGGTGCATGAATCTGTGCTGGAAACCGTGCTGGAATTCGCCTGCCAGCTGGGTTTTGTTCTGGAGGGGCTTACTTACTCGCCTATCACCGGTGGAGAGGGAAATGTGGAGTTTCTGGCATTCTGGACCTACAAGGGGACGCTGTTGTCCCCAGACAGCGGCGGGTACAAGGCTGCATCTACAGAAAAACCGGACTTCACACCGTTGATCCGGGATACTGTCCATCAAGCCCACCATACCTTCCGCTCCACACCGGGTTGAACTTTTCTTAGGATAATGATACACAGCTTGCAGGATTTTCTTTAATCTCCTAGAAAAAGTATTGTATTCGGGGGGATGCGGAATGTACAGAGGCGACAGCCTGATTCTCTTGCTTCTCAGTGTCTTCATCATCGGATGGCTGCTCTACCGGTTCCGGTTTTGGCTGATGGCCCCGCCCAAGGGGAGACCTGCCATTGACCCGGACCCGGAGGTACCGTCTACGGCAGCAGTAGAGCTGTTGGAATTTTCGGGATATGAGGTATTGACGGGCAAACGCCGGATACCCATCCAGATTCAGGTGAATGACAGAGAGTTGCTGGAGAGCAGGCTGTTCATCGATCATTTCGCCGCGGAAGAGGAAAAGCTGTATGTGGTCAAGGTTGCCCGGGACCGTAAGCCCCTGGATTGGACAGGCAGCGGGCTGCGTGACCAGCTTCTGGTCTACCAGCTGCTGTATCCGGAGGCGGAAGGGATTCTGTACGTGGACCCCAGGCAAAAAACGATTGAAAAAATCCGCTTCGATGTTCCGGAGGAGGAAAGCCGCACCTCATAAAGGATGCGCTTACGTGGCAGCACCGTCAAATCGTAAGGAGGACAATATGAAAGGCCAACGTCATCTGAAAATCAGGGAGATCCTGGCGTCGCAGGATATAGAGACCCAGGACGAGCTTGTGGAAGCGCTCCGCACCGCCGGCTACAATGTGACCCAAGCTACTGTCTCCCGGGATATCAAGGAGCTTCACCTGATCAAAACCCCCTTAAGCAGCGGCCATTACAAGTATGCGCTTCCCAGTGAGCAGCGGGTGAATCCGGTATCCCGGCTGAAGCGTGTGCTGTCTGAGCATTTTGTCGGCATTGATTATACGGAGAATCTCATCGTCATGAAAAGCATGCCGGGCACTGCCAATGCCATCGGGGCCTTGCTGGACAGCCTGGAGTGGCCCGAATTGATGGGCACCATCTGCGGCGACGATACCATTCTTATGATCTGCCGCAGCCGCGAGCAAAGCCAGGAAATCGTTCGCCGGATTACCGCCATGCTGTCCTGAATCTCAGGGCGGCTTTTTTTATTTGGGGGAAATCATCTGCAGAAAAATAAAATTGGTATAGGTGTTCCCTTTTTCCG